>JAFDAP010000583.1 GCA_019313765.1 Deltaproteobacteria bacterium
AATTATGGAAGATTACAAGAAAAGATTAGCGCGGACCTTAGCGGAAACAGGAGCCCTTTTTTTTGACAGGGATCTGATTTTGAAGGATGGGCGGCCGACCCCTTACTTCGTGAACATGGCAATGTTCAAGACGGGCAGACTGAGCTTGGAGATAGGGTCCTTTTTTGCCGGTATGATGGTATCACGGGGTCTTGTTAAGGAAACAGACATTATCTTAGGTCCTTCCTACAAGGGGAGTGCTATTGCTTCAGCTACGGCCATTGCCCTTTGGAAGGATCATGGACTGGATCTGCTGTTCGATTATGATCGAAAAGAGGCCAAGACCCACGGAGAGGCAAGCGCTTCCAAGGGCATGTTCGTGAACTTCACCTTTTTTGACGGCTGCCGCATATTCGTGGTGGATGATGTGGCAACCTCCATGGGCACCAAATATGATCTTCTGGAAAAGATAGAGGCCGAGGCACAGGCCCGGGGCATGAAATTTCACGTGAAGGGTATTGGTATCGGAATAGACCGGGAACAGACCACCGCGGTCTATGACGGGGATGGAAATGTGATTCCCGGCCGGAAAGGAGAAAACGCCATCGAGAATTTTATATCCAAAAGTGGTATCCCGGTCTATGCTGTCTCAGGAATAAGGGAGGTGGTGGAATATCTTTTTCAGGAAAAGTTCCCGGTCATGATCGAGGGGAGTTTCAGGGAAATAGATGAAGAGACAAAAGCCCGATTTGATGCTTATTTGAAGACATATGGTACTGCCTGATCCTCCTTTACAAGACAGGGTAAACCCTCCATTTCAATATTGAGATTGTTCATGTCATGGCCTCTATCATATATGTGCGCCTTAGTGGGGACATATCGAGATAACGGCGTGCAATGCTAACCATGAATTTCAACAGAGGTTCCTCATCCCTCGCAAAAAGGACCTTCCCCCTCACTACCTGAAAACAGAAGGAAACAGGGGCCGAATTTATCACCTTGACTTCGACCGTGATAGATTGATTCAGTTCGTCTTCTATCTGTTGAGCGAGCATGCATTCGTAATCCCAGAAACCGGAAACATCAACGCCTGTTACGGAGATGCCTATGTCTATATCCCTGAAAAAGGATTCCTCAAGAAAAGATCCGTAAAGGAACGCAGATGCTATCTCCGGTTTAGCGCTAATAATTGCTGTTACCTTTTCCAGGACATTATGACGTTTGTTTTGGTCTAAGTAATGCGGTTTTGTCATATTCATCCAAAAACCCCACTGACAATTGATGGTCTCGTAAAAAGTCCCAAAGTTCGTCACTCCGGCGAACGCCGGAGTCCAGAACTGATTGGAAAGACTGGATTCCGGCGTTCGCCGGAATGACGCCAAAAGGGAAATCGCGTTCGCCGGAATGACGCCAAAAGGGAAATCTTGACTTTTTACAAGGGTGTCATAATTGGATTCATCAGCGTATACCTCCTTTTTTTATGCGCAATTTTTTAAGAGGCCACACGGAATATACAATATAATAAAATACATAGCAAACGGAATTTAGCAGTCAGTTGGCCCTTCCGCAGCGCCCTGGCACATTTTTCCTTGATGCAGGGTGGACAAAACACCGTAAAGTGGGATAATATAGTTTTCAGGGTATTTGTTCAATATGCTATGAATAAACTCTATGGTCATGCTGAGCCTGTGGCAGGTATCGGATGAATCTACATGTTATTTCATGGAAAAGTTTTACTGGCATTATGTCAAAAACAGGCAGACCAAGACCCGCCCCCTTCAATTTGCCATGCAGGCGGTAAAGGCCAGAAAGGAATATGCTCACCCATACTACTGGGCTCCTTTTGTGGTTATGGGGGACTGGAGATGAAGCGGGTTTTGAATTACGGGTTGGAGGGAATTAGTTCTCCTTCTTTGACAGAGCTGTTTCCCAAATGTTATAATCTTTTCTATTTCATGTATATCCTTTGCCCTGTCAGAAGAGCGGATCATGGAGATGATATAGTTTCAACAATATAAGTCTATTCGGGGGGAGAAACAACCATGGACACAGTGAGAGCATATGAGGAAGTTGTAGATTTCATTGCGGCTGGAACAAGCCCAGGCAGTATTATTGCCTTTAGCCCATCTACTACAGTTAAAGAACGAGTAGCATACCTGATTGATAGAGAGAAAACCACCGGTCTTTCGCCAGATGAGAAGTCGGAATTGGACCATTACGCCCAGCTTGAACATTTGATGAGGCTGGCCAAGGCCCGGGCGCGGCAGTATATGGGCGATGAGTAGATATATCAGTGAGCATATTCGCCGTCTGGTTGCAACGCGTGCGGACTGCCTTTGTGAGTATTGCTTGATCCACGAACACGATACGTTCTTTGGGTGCGAGGTGGATCATATCATAAGCCTGAAACATGGCGGCATGACAGATCCTGATAACCTGGCATATGCGTGCTTTTTTTGCAATCGCCGAAAGGGAAGTGATATAGGGTCTATTTCGGCTACTGATGGGTTTGTTAGATTCTTCAATCCGCGTAGCGACTTGTGGGGACAGCATTTTCGGTTGGAAGGCGCCGTTATCAAACCCGTTACCGAAATCGGGGAGCTAACAGCCCGAATCCTTGGCTTTAATGACAGCGAACGTAATCTTGAACGTGAGATTCTGATTGCTGAAAAGCGGTATCCGAGTACATCTGCGCTGGTGCGAATGCAAAGGTAACATTTTTTTTGGCCATCTTCAATGCCTGCACGATCAAGCCGATGGAGGTTACTGGAAAGTTCCAGCTTACAGCCCGGCTTTATCTGTTTGTGGAGGCCGGTAACGGAAATTTTCGATATAACGTCCCCCTCAGGATTGTGAAGAATTGATGTTTTTCTGTAACTATTCAGGTACATCTCCCCAACGAGACGAAGGTTCTACCCATGCGTATAGCCCATTTAGCTGAGAGGGCAACAAAAAACTTATCTGTTCTTCATTTTTTGCTGGACTCACTGTTTTTATTATGCTATCTGTTTTGGCCATGGAAAAAATCATGGTCATACAGGGACGAAAGATAAAACACGCCGATATCCATCTCATCAAGCAATTACTGGCCGACCATCCCTCTTGGAATCGTACTAAGTTATCACGTGAGCTTTGTAAAAAGTGGCAATGGTTAAGACCAGACGGACAGCAACTCAAGGATATGGCTTGTCGGACTCTCCTCCTAAAACTTGAGCGAACTGGTTATATT
>JAFDAP010000584.1 GCA_019313765.1 Deltaproteobacteria bacterium
GCCTGGGGTTTTTTCGGTGTCCGCCTTCCTTTGCCAAAGGATAAGCAGTGGGCGGCCGACCGCGTTACTATCCTAAAGGCCCTGGGGATATTGAATCCGGAAACCGGCGAACCCACGGCAAGGCTGAAGGTTGTAAAAGCTTTTGACATGGCCCGGCTGACAGAAGATGCCTGGAAAACGGAACGTGAAAAGATGGTCAAGACCTGTGCCGGGTGTCACTCCGGACAGTTCGCCCGAAGGCACTTGGAAACCGGCGACCAAATGATTCAAAATGCTGATCGGCTGATGGCCGAAGGGATTGAGATTGTCGCCAGGCTTTACAAGGACGGGATTATCAAGAAACCTGATCACTACCCTTTTGCCTATCCCGATTTCTTCTATTTCAAACGGACCGGGGGTTCTTACATCGACCAGGTATTGTTCAGGATGTATATGAAGTACAGGATGCGCACCTATCAGGGTGTTTTCCACGCCAACCCTGATTACGCCTACTGGTACGGCTGGGCCGCCATGACCAAATCCTTAGGTGAAATCAAAGAACTTGACCGCACCATGCGTACAACTCATAAAGGAACTTAGAGGGGGTAAATCATGAACCATCGTTATGCCAACCCTTATGTAATCGGTGTTCTCTTAGGTTTTGTCCTGTTGTTTTCGTTTTACACAATGGGCAGGGGCGTGGGGTCCTCAGCATCCTTTGCAAGGATTGCCACGGCCGGAGTTAATCTGGTAGCGCCAGAGCATGTTGAAAACAATAAATACCTTTCAAAGTACACTCGAGGGGGAAGATCTCCGCTCATGGCCTGGCTGGTTTTTCTGAGCTTAGGGGCCGGGCTCGGGGGTCTGTTTTCGGCCTTCATAGCCAACAGGGTAGAGGGTGAAGTGGCAAGGGGCCCGTCCATAGGGGTTTCAGCCCGGCTGTGGCTTGCTCTGGGCGGTGGTATTCTTTCAGGATTTGCCGCTCGATTAGCCAGGGGGTGCACAAGCGGACAGGCCCTGACCGGGGCTTCCGAACTCGCATTCGGGAGCTGGATTTTTATGTTCTGTATCTTTGCCGGCGCATATGCAACCGCCTACTTTTTCAGAAAGGAGTGGTTATAATGGGACCTCTTTATAAATTCGACTGGTTTGATTTTGCTTGCGGTCTTCAATTGGCCGTACTCATAGGCTTTTGTTTCGGGTTCGTGCTTGAAAGGGCGGGCTTCGGAAACCCCAGGAAGCTCGCAGCAATATTCTACCTGAGAGACTTTACGGTCCTGAAGGTCATGTTCACTGCCATTGTTGTGTGCATGTTAGGACTCCTGTATTTTTCCGTCTTCGGCTGGATCGACCTTGGCCGTGTGTACCTTTTGCCCACCTATATATGGCCCCAGATTGTGGGAGGCCTTATCCTGGGCGTGGGCTTTGTGATGGGCGGCTATTGCCCCACAACCTCTATCGTGGCCACTGTATCCGGCAAGCTTGACGGATTGATATTTATTGTCGGTATGCTGTTTGGCTCATTTATCTTTGCCGAGATATTCCCGTTCCTTGAGAGCTTCTATTCAGCAGGCGATATGGGCGCAGTCCGTGTCTCCGATGTTCTGAAACTTAATTCGGGTATCGTTGCACTGTTAATATGTCTTATGGCCGTGGGCGCTTACTGGTTTGTCGAAAAGGTGGAAGAAAAATTTGGAGACAAGGCTACTCTACCGGGGGGCTCGAGGAGAGTAAAGAGGTCTGCCGCTGCACTCCTTATACTTCTCGGCTTGATTCTCGCTATTGTAAATCCCGACCGTATTGCAGCCGAAAGGCCATCTCTTCAGGTTCAGCCTCAAAACAAGGTGGAAGAAATTCAAAAGCCTGCCCTTGAATCGAAAAAACCCTCTTCATCTGACTTTAAGATAGTGGATGATGAAGGATGTTAGTCTTCATCTGACTTTAAGATAGTGGATGATGAAGGATGTTAGGGCCATGTTTTATTTATTCTTACATTGAAAACCTGGTGCTCTGGGCCAGGTCTGAGTTAGATGGCTCTGCCTTGGAGTTTTGTGTCTAAAAAAACAAATTCCAAGCACCAAATTACAAATAAATCTCAAATTCCAATATTCAATGACCAAAACTTTCCAGGATAAGACATTGTTTGGTCCTGCCCGGGCGGGATTTGGTCATTGTGATTTGTTTGATATTTGGAGTTTGATATTTGGAATTTCAATAAGTCAATGAACTTCCAACAAAGCAAATCGCCTTTGGGGATAACTAAAAAAACCTGGCCCGCTGGGCTATGATTTTTACTGATGGGCGCTATTCATCACAACAGATTGCATCAACATGGAAAAAAAGAAGAAATGTCCGGATTGCATTGAATGCCAGATGTGCAGCAAGAGCCGCTGCCGTCTCTGCCGTCAAGGTGTGCATAGAGAAGGTGCATGCGAACTGGGTTCAGGTTTTACATATGGTCAATATCTGGAATGGAAAAGGAAAAACATAAAAGCATTGAAAGGAGGAATATCATGAACGACAGAAGAGAGTTTTTGAAAAAAGCGATGCTTGTGGCAACGGGGATGGTCGCGAGCAAAGCTACAAATGCTTTTGCTTCATCAGAAAATTTTCCTGCCGGTATTGTCTATACAAAGGACAACCCTGGTAAATGGGCCAAAAAGGTGGG
>JAFDAP010000585.1 GCA_019313765.1 Deltaproteobacteria bacterium
GGGGTCAACAATGATAGGGAGGTGGGAGAGCTCTTTGACAGAGGGCACTATACTCAGATCCAGTGTGTTTCGGGTGTAAGTCTCAAATGTCCTTATTCCTCTTTCACAGAGGATGACATTGGGGTTTCCCCCAGCCAGTATATATTCCGCACAATTGAGCCATTCCTTAAGGGTTGAATACATTCCTCTTTTCAGAAGTACTGGCTTGTCAACCTTTCCAACCTCCTTGAGAAGCGAGAAGTTCTGCATGTTTCTGGTGCCGATCTGCAGCACATCTGCATACTCACATACCCAGGACACATCTCGAGGGTCTGTAACCTCAGTGACCACCGGAAGGCCGGTCTCTTGCTTGGCCTTTTCAAGTATTTTCAAGCCCTGAAGGCCAAGCCCCTGAAAGTCGTATGGTGAAGTCCTCGGTTTAAATGCACCGCCCCTGAGCATATTGGCCCCTGCCTCCATTACCTTCTGAGCCGTTTTTATGGTTTGTTCTTCACTCTCCACGCTGCATGGACCGGCAATCACCACAAAATCCTCACCTACCCTCACATCCCCCACCCTAATGACCGTCCTTCCGTTGCTGTCACCATTTAACGATGTAAGTCTAAGAGCGTTCATTGTGTATTAACCTCCTCCAGTAAATTCTGTTTTCAAAATCAGTAGGAGCTAATCCTCTTAATTTCAACATCCTCTCTCCTGCTTATTTGCGTACCTTATGATATGGCCTTTGACCTTAGATAATGATCGGCGAGGACGACGCGAACCATGGCCTCAAGCACCGGAACGATGCGTGGAACTGCCGAGACATCGAACCTTCCAGTAAGTCTGAGGCTGGCAGGCCGCCCCTTCCTGTCGATTGTGTCCTGCTCAATCATAATAGAGGGAATCGGTTTAACTGCGGCGCGTAAGACAATGTCATCACCGTTGGAAATGCCGCCCAGGATGCCTCCGGCCCGGTTCGTCTTAAACCCCCCCGGAGTAATGGGGTCATTGTTTTCAGACCCCTTGAGCCTGGCCGCTTCAAAGCCTGACCCTATTTCAACACCCTTTACAGCACCCACAGACATAACCGCCTTAGCAAGATCGGCGCTCAACTTGTCAAATACCGGCTCTCCTAATCCCGCGGGACACCCGTTTACCCGGACCTCAACAATGCCTCCAATGGAATCACCCTCTTCCTTTGCCCTGGAAATCGTTTCTCTCATTTTGTTCACCACAGCCGCGTCAGGGCAATAGAAGGGGTTTGTATTAATTGCCTCGGGATCAATCTTTACTGCCCGGATGCCACCCATCTCTAAGGTGTAGGCCACGATTCTTATCTTCAACGGCTCCAGCACCTTTCGGGCCACCACACCGGCAGCGACCCTTGCAGCGGTCTCCCGTGCAGAGGATCTCCCCCCACCCCTGAAATCAAAATGACCATATTTCTTAAAATAGGTGTAGTCCGCATGCCCGGGTCTGAAAAGCTCACGCAGGATTTCATAAGGCTCACTCTTGACATCGTGGTTACGGATAAAGAGGGCAATCGGTGCGCCTGTGGTAAGCCCTTCAAAAACGCCCGAAACTATTTCTACCTGGTCCGACTCCGATCTCGGGGTATCAAAAGACGTTCGGCCTGGTCGGCGCCTTGCCATCTCCTTTATAAAGTCCTTCTCCAAGAGAGGAATCTTAGAAGGGCATCCGTCTATTATCACTCCAACGCCCTTTCCGTGCGACTCTCCGAAGGTGGTGATCTTGAATGCCTGGCCAAAGGAATTTCCCGCCACTTTATTGCCCTCCCTGATGGTTTTTATCCCTGCGTGAAAGGGCCCTCATAATCACTTGCGCCACCTTTTGAGGGGACTGCCCATTCGTGTCCACTGTATAATCGCTTGCGTGTTCATAGAAAGGTGTTCATAGAAAGGTCTCCTCTCCTGGAGGATTTGATCAATTTCGTCTAAGGTGTCGGCCCCGGAAAGGGGTGGCCGTAATTTGCCCGCCTTTCCTTCTTTTCTCATCCTATCTCTGATAACCGTCGCGTCGGTGTGGAGCCACACGACCCATCCAATTTTCTTTAGGGCCTTCACGTTCTCCTGATCAATTACTACCCCTCCCCCTGTGGCAATGACCACGTTGTCTTTTGAGGCGATCTCTTCAACGACCTTCCTTTCGATACGCCTAAAATGCTTCCAGCCCTTTTCCGATACACAGGCATGGACGGCAAGACCTGTCTTTTCCTCCATTAGCCTGTCCGTATCCACAAACTGCCTCCCCAAATCATGTGCCAGGATCTTACCTACGGTTGTTTTACCGCTGCACCGGTATCCGATCAGAACGATATTCATAACACCTGTCTTCATCCCACCAAAAAAAAAGCCGCGGGCAATTTTTTTGCCCGCGGCTTTAAAACTTTCAGAAATCAGCTTATCAGCACATGGGCATACCTCTCCC
>JAFDAP010000037.1 GCA_019313765.1 Deltaproteobacteria bacterium
TTTACCACTATCGCTTCCGCAGGGGCCGCCTACCCTACCCCAAAATTTCCTTTGACCTGAACATGTCCCTGGTTTTACCCCTTTCACAACTCATAAGGGTCATAAAATTCCACCTTGCCTACTTTTTCAAAAACGGCAGGTTTCCCGATCCTTATAAGACCGGTTTCTTCAGAGACGCCATTCGGCAAGGTACCAACTCTCTTATTTGCCTTGTGGATCCAAAGGGATTTGAAAAACGCTTTATCCATGCCGAGAAAGACCATCTCCATTTTCTCATCGAAACACAAAAAACCATGGAGAGACCTATCTATATTGTCCCACAACTGATTCTTTACAAAAAAACCCCGGAAAAGGAATATTCAAATCTCTTGGACATATTCTTTGGATTCAAAGATAAGCCGGGATTTGTAAGAAAAATCGGTCTTTTTTTCAGACACCACCGCCAGGCGTTTATTGACTTTGGAAGGCCCCTCAATCTCAAGGCATACCTGGAAAACCAGCCTGGCGAACGGGCCGCGGAAGAAATGACCTCGGAAATCAGGCAAATGCTCATTGAAAGCATTGACGGGCAGAAAAGGGTGATATTAGGTCCCATTATGAAATCCCGGCAGCAGCTCAAGGAAAAGGTGCTCAAGGACCGGGAGATTACAGGAACCATTGAAAAATTGGCCGCAGGAAACGGGAAGCGATTGAAGCAGTTGAGAAAAGAGGCAGGCGCCAATTTTGATGAGATCGCGGCGGATTACAATGTCGCTTACGTACAGTTTTTTTTCGTGGCCTTGACGTGGTTCTGGAAAAAGATCTTCCAGGGCATTGACGCAGATCCCAAAGAGCTGGCCATAGTGAGGGACTGTGCCAGAAAGGGCAATGTTATCTATATACCGTCTCACAAAAGCCATATCGATTACCTTGTCCTGAATTACGTCCTTGTGCTCAACCATATGCATATGCCCCGAGTCGCAGCAGGCAAAAATCTGGCTTTCTGGCCTATGGGCCATATTTTCAGAAAATCAGGGGCGTTTTTTATCCGCAGAACATTTAAAGGGGCCAGGCTCTATTCACAGGTCTTTGAAAGGTATATCAAGGCACTCCTTGAAGAGGGGCATCCTTTTGAATTTTTTATCGAGGGCGGAAGGAGCCGGAGCGGCAAGCTGATTCTTCCAAAGATCGGATTTCTCTCTATCCTGCTAAAGGCAAAGCAGGATGGATATTGTAAAGACCTGGTATTCGTCCCGGCCTCCATAGGTTATGACCGCATTTTAGAGGAGAAGTCCTACCTGAAAGAGCTGGGCGGCACTGAAAAAAAACGGGAAAGTTTTAAACAGATGATAAAGGCCAGGCGTTTTCTGAAAAGGAAATACGGGAAGATTTACATCCGCTTTGGCGAGCCCCTTTCACTCAATCAATACCTTGACGAGAAAGAGGTCCTCGAACAAGAGTCTTTAAAGCCTTTAGCCTTTCGACTGATCCGGTCTATTAACAAGGCGACCCTTGTGACCCCTTTGGCCCTTACTGCATCAGCCATTCTCACCAAACATCGTCGGGGTTTTCTTCTTCATGAACTGACCGCCACAATGGAAAACCTGCTCGGGTTTCTCAAGACATATGAAATCCCCATAGCCACTACTTTCGACCAATTTGAAAAAACGGTTGAAGAGACCTTGACACTCCTGGTCAACAGGAAGGTGGTGGGTTTCCTTGAGGATGTGGAAGGGACCGAAACCTTCTTTTACGTGGATGAAGAGAAAAAACCGGAACTGGAATATTATAAGAACAGTATTATCCATTGCTTTATCTCCCACGCCTTTGTTTCTGTCTCCCTGTTGACCGGCAAGGAAGAAGTCAAGACTCACGAATCGGTCCTAACAGACTACGGTTTTTTAAAAAACCTCTTCAAACATGAATTCATTTATAACGAGGAGGAAGACATCACAAAGGAGGTCTACAGGATTACGTCCTATTTCCAGGAGAAATCATTTATTACATTAAGGAATGGCAATGGGGGATACACACTTACCAGACTTGGCTTTGACCAGTTGCCGACCTGGGCGGCTTTGGCCAAGACCTTCCTCGAATCCTACTGGATCGCGACCCGATCATTTATTCAGCAGGAAAATAAGCCAAAAAAAGGAGACATTCTGAAAAATATGAATTACATGGGCCTTCGTTTCCACAAACTGGGCCTCATTGATCACATGGAGGCCATATCCCGGCTCAATTTTAAGAATGCCATCAAATTTATCGATGAAGATATCCTGAAGGGCCGGGAAAGATCTGATGAGGATACCCGGCAGGCCAGGGAGAGGTTGGGCCAACTGAGCCGCCGATTATATGAACTATCGCATTACAGGGCGTAATGGAATGGGGACGAGAGGACAGGGCATAGCCGTCAGTATAAAAAATCCCAAATAACAAATCCCAAATAACAAATAAATTCCAAATTATAATATCAAAACACACCGTAACAAATCTAAGTTGGGGTATTGGTCTCTGGATTCCCGCCTGCGCGGGAATGAGTTAAGTGGTTGTCATTCCCGCGATGCCTGTCCCCGTGCAAGCGGGAAGCGGAAATCCAAAAAACGGGCTTCTCAAAGAACTTACCCCGATTTATTGAGCTGATATATTCCCACTATTTATTGAGATAACAAAACGCGCCATTGTTTTGGTCATTTGTATTTGAGATTTGGATATTGTTTGTAATTTGGTGCTTGTGATTTGTTATTTAGACCCCTCCGTCCCTCCGTTCCAACCCTTCACAAGACCGACGTTATTTCAATTAGCCCAAATCAATAAGGTGTTAAACTATACTAAACTCCTTTTCCTTCAGCTTTGCATGGGCCGCTGCCAACCTGGCAATGGGCACCCTGGGCGGGGAGCAGGACACATAGGTCATATCGATATGATGGCAGAACCGTATGGCATCCGGATGGCCCCCGTGCTCACCACAAATCCCGACCTTCATATCTTTCCTTGTCTTCCGTGCCCATTCGATCGTAATCATCATAAGCCGCCCTACCCCCTTGATATCCAGGACTTCAAAGGGATTATCCTGCAGTATCCCTGTTTCCTCGTATAAGGGAAGGAACTTGTTCTCGGCATCCTCCCTGGAAAACGAGAAGGTGGCCTGGGTCAGGTCATTGGTCCCGAAAGATATGAATTCGGCAAGTTCAGCTAAACGCCCTGCCCGCATGCACGCCCTGACCACCTCAACCATGGTGCCGAATTCATAGGGCACCTTGATCTTGAACTTCTTTTCTACTCTCTTTTGTATGTCTACCACAAATCGGTGAACCCACTTCAACTCCTCGAGCGTACACACCTGGGGAACCATGATTTCGGGGATTATCTGCCCCCCGTCCAGAATATGTTCGGCGGCCGCTTCGAGGATGGCCCTGATCTGCATGGAGTATATCTCAGGATAGGTGATGCCTAATCGCACACCCCGGTGACCCAACATGGGATTGGTCTCTGCTAAGGTCCTCACCTTTTTCAGCATGGTCTCCCTGGATTCAATCAGGTCCCCGGTCAGGTGTTCGCTCTTAAGACCTTCAAGACCCTTTGTGATTACCTCGAGGTTTGTCGCATACCGGTCATAGAGTCCCGGATCCAGCATCTTCAATGTATCTGGGAGCGCGGCCATACCGCCGACCGTATTCCTCAATTCCTTGAGGTGTTCGATCTCCTCTACCAGTTCCTGGCTAGAGGGCAGGAATTCATGTATCGGAGGGTCTAACAGTCGGATGGTCACGGGATACCCATCCATAATCTGGAAAATCTCTTTGAAGTCGTCCCTCTGAATCGGGAGAAGCCTGTCTAATACGGCCTTTCTCTCCTCTGTGGTCTCGGCTAATATCATCTCCTGGACAACGGGCAGTCTCTCCGGCTGGTTGAACATCCTTTCCGTCCGGCATAATCCGATGCCCACGGCACCGTATTTCTTGGCCTTGGAAACCCCATCGGGCGTATCTGCATTGGCCATGACCTTGAGCTCGCTGATTTCATCCGCCCACTCCAACAGCACTAACAGATCTTCAACGAATTCCGGTTCAATGGTGGGAACCTTGTCTTGATAAATATTTCCCGTAGTACCGTCAATAGTGATCACGTCCCCCTCTCTGAGGGTTACACCCGAAATAACCGCCTCCTTTGCACTGGGATCGATGTGAATGGCCTCACACCCGGAAACACAGGGCTTTCCCATACTTCGCGCCACCACGGCCGCATGGGAGGTCTTGCCACCCCTGCTCGTGAGTATTCCCTGGGCCGCAAAAAATCCATGAATATCTTCGGGTTTAGTTTCCTCCCTTAGTAAAATCACCTTCTCGCCTAACTTTGCCTTGGATTCGGCCCGGTCCGCATCAAATACGATTTTGCCGGACGCGGCCCCCGGGGATGCAGGAAGCCCCTGGGCCAGGACCTCGGCTTTGGCCTTGGGATCAAGCCGTGGGTAAAGGAGCTGGGCCAGCATATCCGGCTGGACCCTGAGCAGGGCCTCTTCTTCCGAGATAAGACCCTCATTGACCATATCAATGGATGTCTTGATAAAGGCAGAAGCATTCATCTTTGCGTTTCGGGTCTGGAGGCAGTACAGTTTCTTTTTCTCAATTGTAAATTCAAGATCCTGTACCTCCTGGTAATGGTCTTCCAGGGTATGTCTCAGTTCTTCCAATTCCGGATAAACGTCCGGCATCTCTTTTCTCAGTTCCCTGATCGGTTTCGGGGTCCGTATGCCGGCCACCACATCTTCGCCCTGGGCGTTGATCATATATTCGCCAAAAAAACGGTTTGCCCCTGTGGCCGGATCTCTCGTAAATGCCACTCCGGTCGCGCTGTCATTCCCCATATTTCCAAAGACCATTGTGCAGATATTGACTGCCGTACCATCGGCCATTTCTTTGGTAATTTTAAACTCCCTCCTGTAATCCACGGCCCGTTTCCCCATCCACGACTTAAAGACCGCCTCCACGGCCAATTCCAGTTGTTCATAAGGGTCCTGGGGAAAGGGCTTGCCGGTCTTTTTCCTGACAATATCCAGGAACTGGTCACAGGTATCTTTCAATGCCTTTGCATCTAATTCAACATCTTCTTTTACTTTACATTTATCCTTTATTTTTTTGAATATATTATCAAATTCTTCATCCTTCATTCCTAAGGCAACAGAGCAGAAAAGCTGGATCAGCCGGCGATACAGGTCGTAAACGAACCTTTCATTCTTTGTAAGGCTAACCATTCCTTTTACTGTGTCTTCATTGAGCCCAAGGTTCAGAATCGTATCCATCATTCCGGGCATGGACATTGCCGCTCCTGACCGCACCGAAACCAACAGAGGCTTTTTTGCGTCTCCGAACCCTTTTCCCGTCTTTTTCTCCAGATCAGCCATGGCTTCTCTGATCTGCTTTATCTGCTCAGCTTGCAACCCTTTTTTCTTTTGATCCAGATAAGTTAAGCAACTTTCTGTGGTTATGACAAAACCGGGCGGCACAGGTAATCCGATCCGGGTCATCTCGCAGAGGTTTGCCCCCTTCCCACCCAAAAGCTCCTTATTTTTACCATCGCCCTGTTCAAAGCTATAAACATATTTTTTAGTCCCCATGATTTCCCCCTTTATCCCGTTTTCTTACATATTCAAATAAATACGCCAGGCCAAGCAAGATTATGCCAAGGCCGAAAACCCTTATGAGCGGGGTTCCTTGAAAAAAGATTCGGCACGCAAGGACGGCAAACATCATGGAAAGAATCAGCCGGATGATAAACATTTGAAATGAGCCCATTTGAGCCAAACTCCTGTTCAGGTCTTTTTAAAAGGGATTACTGTTGCAGGTTTTCCCGGTACCATTTTTTCCCCTTCTTTTTCACGCTCCCTTTCCATGGGAAGTTTTTTGACCTCTTCCAACCTCATGGGCGTGCCTCCCATGGTAAAAGGAGCGCCGTTAATATATTCTTCACGCAGAATCCAGGTCACTGTCCGGGCAGGAATGGTGAGGATTAAAAGGGTCAGTTGATACCAGTCCTTTTTGATATCAGGTTCAATCAACTCTATACGGGCATAAACGGATGGTTTGTCCTGATAGTAAACCAGGAGCACGTCTCCTTCACGGGCCATGGTGTCATTCCTAAGCGTGTTTCGGTTCTAAAATTGTCCAAATCATCGCGTGTTTAAAATTCAAGGTATCTATTCCCGTAGTAGTTGATTTGGTGAAAATCACAAATAGCAAATCCCAAATAACAAACAAATTCCAATGACCGAAATTCAAAATTCCAAACAAGTTTTAGGAATCCTTATTCCAAGACCTAATGAACAACTCTCCCGATGTGAACCAACTCAGTTTTGGTCATTGGATATTGAGATTTATTTATGATTTGGTGCTTGTAATTTGGGATTTCAAACTTTCCGTGAACGGTTACAATTCAAGAAAGCCGACGTAAGGCTGAAGTCATAAAGTCTTGTTCAAGTAAGGCATAGACCTTGCGCCTTGTCCCTTGCACCCTCTTTATTCACTATCTTTCAACACGCTACCCGGATCGGTTCTCAGTTTCTCAAGCTTTGTCTCAAAGCTGCTTCCTAAGTCCACACCCATCTGTTGTGCCCGCTTTTTGGCGCTAAGACCAATGTTGCGGGTATCTTTATAGAAGCTGTCACTCTGAACCCCCTTGGGATCAAAGGCCGTGAGACGGTCACTTTCTGAAACATGGTAAGCGACCCTGGAAATGAGCTTTTTCAGATTGGGGCTGCCGCATTCAGGGCAAAGCAGGCTCTCCTCATCCTCATTCTTCATCACAAGGCTCTGAAACTGTCTCTCACAGGCCATACATTGATATTCGTAAATGGGCATTTCCCCAAAACTCCTCATATTCCGCTCAATAAAACCTTTCCTTGTAATGCCGGCACACATAGCCGGGAGGAGTCGGGCATGCCTTTTCTTCCCAGCTTCGGTCATCATCGTTATCGTCACTGAAAGTGCAGACATTTGAGGTAGCGCTGCTCAAGACAGACGGCTCATTGTCGCCCTTTACAATATAGTACTTACAATTCCAGCAACAATTCCTGGCCATAGCCTCAAACCTTAAACATCTTTATCCTGTAAATCTTATTTTAGCAGATTATCAAAGGCACGACCAATTATCAAGCATTTAGAAGCGCTATGATACCCCTCACCTGCAAATAACAACATTTTCTCTTGACACTAAAGCGGGCATTGTGGCAAGTAACATAATTCACAAGCAGGGTTGGTAAAAATGCGCCGAAAATGAAAAAATGCGCTTTTCAGTATTGGTTAAGGTGCCCCATTTCCACCCGCATATTTACGCGCAAACTAATTAGTGCTGATAAATCAAACGCTTAGACAGTTAGGAGACAGACGTTATGGGTCAAGACAAACCTAAGGGCTTTGTAATGGTCATGGGCGGTGGAATTGCCGGAATTCAAGCTGCTCTTTCCCTTTCTGATGCAGGCTACGGCGTCCATCTGGTAGAACATACGGATACATTGGGCGGTATGATACCAGGCCTTCACCGCATTTACCCGCTTTGCGCCTGTTGCAAGCTGGATCCAAAGATTGCGGCCTGCGAACAGGATCCGAATATCAATGTGATGCTTAATACCACTGTGGAAAATATCTCCGGTGATTTGGGAAATTTCACGGTCGCTGTAAAAACAGGGAGCAATAATGATGATATAAAGGCAGGGGCAATTATCCTTGCAGCCGGGATTGAGACCTTTGACCCCACGGTATTTGACACCTATGCATACGGCCGCCTCCCCAATGTCATTACCAGCGTCGAGTATGAGCAGCGCCAGAAGCCCCTTGGGCCTGACCAGGGGATTATCAAAAGGCCCTCTGACGGCAAGACCGCCGAAAAAATCGCATGGCTTCAATGTGTGGGTTCCAGGGACATCAATCTGTGTGATGCACCCTACTGCTCATCTGTCTGCTGCATGTATGCACTTAAAGAAGCCGTAAATACAAAAGAATTGAATGATGATATTGAGGCGACCATTTTTTATATGGACATGAGAACCCATGGAAAGGGTTTCGAGGATTACCTGAACGTGGCCATCGAAAAGGACGTCAACCTTATTCGCAGCCGGGTTCACACGGTTGACTCGGTTCCGGGAAGCGATGATCTTGCAATCTCGTATGCAGATGAGAAGGGAGAGCTCAAGCTTGAGATCTTTGATATGGTCGTCCTGTCCGTGGGCCTCAAACCATCCGGCAAGGCTATTGAATTGGCCAGAAAAACAGGCATAGATTTGAGCGAAGATCAGTTTATCAGGACCGGGCAATTCAGGCCTGTTTCTACCAACAAACCCGGTATCTTTGTCTGCGGAGGCCTTAGCGGCCCTTTTGATATCGGCCAATCCATTACCCAGGCGACCGCGTCTGTATCGGAAATAGCATCCTGCCTGGAACCCGAGACCTTTTCGCCGCCCATGGAATATTCGAAGCCTTCAAAAACAGCAGGCAAAAAACCAAAGGTGTTCTTAGCCTATAACCTCTGTTCCGGTATGTCATTCGACCTTGGAACGGAAATAGAAAAATATGCTGAAACACTTCCGGGGATCGTCTCGGTCTCAAAAGCAGAAGGCGACATCCTAGGTGCCCTTGTCAATGGACTAAAGGAAAGCGGCGCAAACAGGCTGGTCTTTGCCAGTTGCACTCCTGTGATACACAAGGCTCTCCTTGAGGAAGCCCTTAAACTTGCAGGACTGAACCCGTACCTTTACGAAACCGTGGACCTGCGGGTCTTCAATCCGCAATCGGCCCATTTACAGCTACGGGACAGGCTCCGTATGGGGGTTGCCCGCGCGACTCTTATTTCCCCGCCATCCATAAAACAGATTCCGGTCGTCAAGAGCGCCTTGATTGTAGGCGGCGGCGTTTCCGGGCTTGAGAGTGCCTTAGCCATTGCCGCGGAAGGCTATAAGGTCACCCTTGTGGAGAAGGACAAAAAGCTCGGGGGACACGGCCGTCATGTGAGGACAACATGGCAGGGATATGATGTTCAGGCATACTTGAAAGGGCTTATCTCATCGGTCAGACAGGGCAAAAACATCACGGTACTGACCCAGACTACGGTCAAGGAGAATAAAGGATTCGCAGGCAAGTTTGTGACAACCCTGAATAAGAAGGGAAAGGACAAGAACATATCCCACGGCGTGGCCCTTTTGGCGCCGGGCGGGGACTCAATCAGGCCGGTAGAATACCTTTACGGGCAGAACAAGAACGTTTATCTCTGGTCCGAACTGAGCGCTAAGATGATTGACAACCCTTCATCTGTTGAAAAGGCCGACACCGCAGTTTTCATCCAATGCGTTGGATCCAGGGAGCCCGACCGTACCCATTGCAGCAATTTCTGTTGCTCCTTTGCCGTTCGGACCGCAGTTGATCTGAAAACCAAAAACCCGGACATGAATATCTATATCCTCTATAGAGAAATGCGCACATTTGGTGAAAAGGAGAGACTTTACCGGGAAGCGCGTGACAAGGGCGTTATTTTTGTTCGTTACGACCTGGATAATAAGCCGGTCGTTGAATCATCAGACGGCAATGTCAAACTCAAGGTGACGGTTTTCGATCCAATACTGGAAAGGTCCCTGAGTGTTGATGCCGATTTTGTCTCACTTCAAACGGCAATTGTGGGGACTAACAACCAGGAATTGGCCGGAATATTCAGAGTAAATCTCGACCACGACGGATTTTTTTCCGAGTCCCCGGAAAAGCTCAAACCCGTTGATACCAGTATCAAGGGAATCTATATGGCCGGGCTTGCGGTGTATCCCAAGGATACGGCCGAGAGTATCACCCAGGCCAAGGCCGCTTGTGCACGGGCACTTGAGATCCTCTCTCAGGACACTGTCCAGGTGGGAGGACTGGTGGCCGAGGTCATGCCTGAGAAATGCGC
>JAFDAP010000586.1 GCA_019313765.1 Deltaproteobacteria bacterium
TGCTCCCATAGTGTCCAATTCCGGGCACCGACAAAAAAAGGAGGATACCATGAACAAAACTGAAACGAACCGGTTTAACAAACTTTATCAACGTCACCTGCGTTTACTCAAACTCCAAGGGAAAGCCCAAAAAACCATTGATGCCTACTCTCGGGCCGTACGTCGAATCAGTGAATATTTTGATTGCTGTCCCGATCAATTGACCGTGGAACAACTGGAAAAATATTTTTCCAGGCTGGTTGAGTCCCATTCCTGGAGTACCGTCAAAATTGACCGTAATGGCCTGCAATTCTTCTGGAAGCATGTCCTCAGACGCGACTGGCAGTGGATAAATATAATCAAGGCCCCCAAAGTACATTCGCTCCCTGATATCCTCACCGTCGATGAGGTTGAACAACTGATCGGCGCGACACGCAAACTGCGCTACCGGACCTTCCTGCTGGCAACCTATTCCATGGGTTTGCGCCTCGGAGAAACCCTGTCATTGCAGGTGGGCGATATCGACGAACCTATTCCATGGGTTTGCGCCTCGGAGAAACCCTGTCATTGCAGGTGGGCGATATCGACGGTCAACGAAAACAGATACATATCCGCCGCGGAAAAGGCCATAAGGATCGTTTTGTCCCCCTGCCCGACCTGACGTATCAGGCATTACGCGCTTTGTGGCGCAAACATCGCAACCCCTGCTGGTTATTCCCCAATGCCGTCGGTTCCTCTGACCGTATTCGCAGGGCCACCACGCACATGGATCGCGGCGGCGCCCAGGCAGCCATGAAAGCGGTCGTGACCCAGTGCGGGATTAAAAAAAAATCTCGATTCACTCCCTCCGCCATAGTTTTGCCACTCATTTACTTGAACGCGGCTTAAGCCTTCGTCATATTCAAGTACTCCTCGGTCATGCCAGTCCCACGACCACCGCACGTTACGCTCATCTGTCCGATATTACGGAAAAAGACAGTTTCTCCACCATTAATGCGCTGGTCAACACCCTGCACGTCGATTTGAGGAGGCTTTGATCATGCAAATAGCCTCTCTCATTCATCAATACCACGATGCCTTGCAGGCTGAATACGGCTCACGGCTTTTGCCCGGTCATCTTCGCGCCATCGACGCGATCAGCCGATGTCGGACACCGGAGGCCGGCGAGTTGTTCGTGCAATGCCCCGACTGCGGTCACGCGGCATGGCGACCCCGATCCTGTGGACACCGCAGCTGCCCGCAATGTCAGAATCATGAAGCCTCCCTCTGGCTCGATCGGCAACAGGCCAGGCTTTTGCCGGTTGAGTACTTTATGGCAACCTTTACCCTTCCCTATGAACTCAGATCCCTGGCCTGGTATAACCAAAGGATGGTTTACGACCTTCTGTTTGTCTGCGTTTCCAGCACCCTGAAAGACTTCGGCTTGAATCCCAAAAACCTGGGCGCCCATATAGGTATGACCGCGATTCTCCATACGCATAACCGGCGCCTCGATTATCACCCCCATATTCATGTCGTCGTGCCCGGGGGCGGAGTCAATAAAGCCCGAAAACAATGGATAAAGAAAAAAGACAAGTATCTGTTTAATGAATTCGCCCTGGCATCGGTCTTTCGTGCCCGATTTCTGGAGGCCTTGAAGAAGACCGGACTCTCCGCGCCCGATTCATTGCCCCGCAATTGGGTTGTCGATTGTACCCACGTCGGAAAAGGTCTGTCCGCTTTGAAATACCTGTCGCGTTATTTATACCGGGGCGTCATCTCTGAAAAAAATATCATCTCCAATAAAAACGGCAACGTCACCTTCAGGTATGTGGAAAGCCGTACCGGCAAAACCCGCTATCGCACGCTCAAAGGCGAAGACTTCCTGTGGCTTGTGCTGCAGCACGTTTTACCCAAAGGCTTTCGCCGGGTCAGAGACTATGGCTTTTTGCATGGAAACGCCAAAAAGCTGTTGTCGCTCGTTCAGCTGGTTTTGCAGGTCTTGATTGAAGCCTGTGTACCACGACCCAGGCCGGTCTTTAAGTGCCCAAGGTGCCACGCGCCAATGCAGATCATGGCTTTCAGGCAGCCTGCATGGGCATCAGGATAACATGCCCGCCGGCCAAAACCCGCCACTCACTCAATCACAGGAGAATGCGTCCTCTTTTATGATATAGATTCACATCTTTTGCAGCTTCCCTGCAGGCTGAGGCTATCGCTCGCCTTCAAGAAAGTACCCGTCCAATCCGACCTTCCACCGTCTCACATCCAAAAAAGATATTTGCCTATATTAAGACCCACACTCCAAATGCCGGGCTCGTCCAACTACAGGATAAGATCGTGGTTCGCTTCGCTCTCACAATCTATCCTTATTCGTTA
>JAFDAP010000587.1 GCA_019313765.1 Deltaproteobacteria bacterium
ACAAACCTGCCACCAGGTCATCAATGACTATCCCGAAGCCGCCCTTTAGCCTTTCCAGCCTTTTTATTGGATAGGGCTTCAGGATATCGAAGAAACGGAACAGTATAAAGCCCAAAACAAGGGTCAGCCAGGAAAACGGCAAAAAGAACATGGTCAGAAAAAAACCTGCCACTTCGTCAATCACCACGGCGGACGGATCATGATTTTTCAACAAATCCTGTGCCCTACCGGATACCCATACAGCGATTGCCGCGAAGATCACGAGGATCAGACTCTTATATAAGACCCCGAGGTCAATTAAAAGAATGATGAAGGGTATGGCCCCTAATGTCCCTAATGTCCCCGGAGCGACCGGAAAAAGACCTATGCCGAACCAGGAGGACAAAACCAGGGCGACTTTCCCGAAAAAATCGGATCGCCCGAAAACTTCCTTCATCAATAGACTATCAGATTGAGATTTTGACATCAAGCAGGTATGCCCGCATTCCTTCCTCATTTACCCTAACGTTTCAAACCCATAACCCAGCCAAAGATTTCCCTCAGTGGCCGGTCGTTTTTCAAGGCAACCTCGCGGCATGCCTCATATTCCGGAAGGAAAAAGAATTCCCCGTCGCCTTTAGTGACCTTTTTGACCTTTAGTTTTCCCCAGGGGCTGTCCACTTCCGCCACGGATCGTTTCAGAACCCTTCTCTGGCTGTATTGAAATCGAACGCCCAGGGTGGTGCTCTCCCTGAAGAGGATTTTCATAAGAGTATCCCTATGATCGGGCCGGGCAATGATCTGGACCTGAACCCCGGGCCGATTTTTTTTCATGTGAACAGGGCAGAAGACCACGTCAAGGGCGCCGGCCTCAAAAAGGCGGTCCATGAGATATCCCAACCATTCCGGGCTCGTGTCGTCAAGGTTGGTCTCAAGGACCACGACCGTTTCCGTGTCCTTTTCGGATTGCTCATACCCGATGAGTATTCGAAGCAGGTTTGGCCTTTCCTCCAGGTCCCTGGAGCCGGCCCCGTAGCCCACGTGTTGTATTACCATGGGAGGCATTGCCCCAAAAGACGTTGCAAGGCATTTTACTAAGGCAGCCCCGGTTGGGGTAACCATTTCGTGCGGGATTCCTGAATCATAAACCGGGATGCCTTCTAAAAGTGCGAGGGTGGCAGGGGCCGGAAGCGGGATTGTGCCGTGGGCGGTCTTCGTAAACCCCGAGCCGAGAGGAAGAGAGGATGCATAAAGTTTTTCGATCTTCAGGCGCTCAATGCCATATACGGTCCCAACTATATCTATAATCGAATCCACGGCCCCGACCTCGTGAAAGTGTACCTCCTCGGGGGCTTGGTTATGGACTTTTCCTTCGACCCTGGCGATATTTTCAAATATCTCAATGCTCTTTTCCTTGACCGGCTTGCTCAGGTTTCCCTGCCCGATGATTTTTCGGATAGCTTCCAGATTCCTGTGGGCATGTTCTTTTCCCTCAGGTATTACTATAAACCGGGTGCCGAAGATATGGTTTCTCGCCTCCCGCCTCATCTCAAGCCGGTATTTCTCAAAGGGCAGGCTTTTGAGGCACTGGCCCAGTTCATCAAAGGAAAGCCCTGCATCTAACAGGGAACCTAAGAACAAATCACCACTTATTCCGGAAAAACAGTCAAGAAAGGCTATTTTCATATCACGGTACCGATTTGCTCTTCTTCTAACCCTTCTGTTTCCCTCTGTCACCTTTCCCCCCGGGGCGTAGACTTCAACAGGTTTCTTCCTCCCCTGGCGGCCTCCGGCTCGGAGAGGATGGGTGCCTTTTTGCCTGCCCTGTGGAATGCGAAGCTTATTCCTCTGGGGCGGCTATATCAAGGCTAGGAGCCTGTCGGAATACTGGACGAAGGATGAGCGCAACGCCGCTTGAGCCGTGCGAAATCCCGCTTCGGCGGGGAGATGCGGGTTTTCCGACAGCCTCCTAGAATCATATAAAAAGCCCTGCCCAATGGGCAAGGCTTTTTCTCAGAATGGAAAGATATGTTACAACGCCTCTGCAATGAGTTCGGATATATCCTTGATCTCTATCTCATCTTCCTTGTTGGTTGTCTTACGGCTGTCTTCCAGCATGGAGATACAGTATGGGCAGGCCGTGGCCAGAATAGATGCGCCGGTGTCACATGCTTCATGTATCCTCACGTCCGAGAACCGCCATTCCGGCTTGGTTTCCATCCAGAGACGGCCCCCGCCGGCCCCGCAGCAGAGACTATCCTTCCTAATATTTTTCATCTCCACAAGGTTGTCTCCTGTTACGGCATTAATCAGGGCACGGGGCTCGTCATAGACCTCGCTGTGCCTGCCAAGATAACAGGGGTCATG
>JAFDAP010000588.1 GCA_019313765.1 Deltaproteobacteria bacterium
AATACCTTGACACAAAAGGCCATTTTTCTTATGTTATTAGATTTGAATAATGTCATTAATCCCAAGTTTCATTTTAAAGTCCTCCCCCTTGGGGGTGAAGTTTGGGTGGGGGGTGAAGACATGATGAGGAAATTGGGGTTAAGTTAATGACTTTGCGTTTTATTATGGGTCTACACATGACTGAATCAATGTCCTGGGCGGAGGATACCCCTGCGTGAGCGATCTGTTCCAAATATTCGAGCAATTAGAAACAAATTTGGGCTGGTGGAGCGCCGACGGGGTTGAGCCATCCTCAAACGAACGAGACCAGAAAGAAGCGGTCTTCAATATCCATAATCCTTTCTACATTGTTAGAAAGGACCGTAAGTTAGCGATCGGAGTCGGGGGCACGGGAGTCTTTGGAAAACGCACAGAATCGGCCAATTCACTCCCAATCGCCGCCTATGTTCCCGCCTGCCGGATTAAGAGTTTTGGTGATCCTTCGTTTTGCGCGGATCACGGCATGCTTTACCCTTATGTTGCCGGATCCATGGCAAACGGCATCAGTTCATGCGACATGGTCGAGGCCATGGGACAAAATGGCATGTTAGGCTTTTTCGGCTCGGCCGGGTTGCCCATAGAATCCGTGGAATCCGCCATTGATCGTATCTCCGGCCATCTTACGGACGGCCCTTATGGCTTCGACCTTATCCACAGTCCCAATGACCCGGACCTTGAAGCGTCCCTCGTGGAGCTGTATCTCCGCCGTGGGGTCAAACTCGTGGAGGCATCCGCTTACATGGACCTGACCCTGCCGGTGGTCCGATATCGTGTTCACGGTATTCATTGCGACAGTTCAGGTGACATCGTAACTCCGAACCGGATCATTGCAAAGATATCCCGCGTGGAAGTGGCCTCCAAATTTTTTGCCCCACCGCCGGACCGCTTCTTGGGCGAGCTTGTTTCAAGGGGGGATATCACGGAAGAGCAGGCCCGTTTAGCCGCGCAAATCCCCATGGCCCAGGACCTGACGGCTGAAGCCGATTCCGGAGGACATACGGACAAGCGGCCCGCCACCGCCCTGTTGCCCACGATACTGGCCCTGCGTGACCGAATGCAGGATAGATTCCGCTTTAAACAGACACTTCGAGTGGGCGCGGCAGGGGGAATTTCCACCCCCCTCTCGACTGCAGCCGCCTTTGCAATGGGAGCGGCCTATGTGATGACCGGGTCCATCAACCAGGCCTGCATTGAGTCCGGAACGTCAGAAGACGTGAAGGAAATGCTTGCGCAGGCACAGCAGGGCGATGTCACCATGGCCCCGGCAGCAGACATGTTTGAGATGGGTGTAACGGTCCAGGTACTCAAGCGCGGCACCATGTTCGCAATGCGCGCATCAAAGCTTTACGAGGCCTACTGTGCTTTTAACAGCATTCAGGAAATCCCGGCAAGTGTGCACACTATGATAGAAAAAAACATTTTCCACGATTCCTTTGAAAACATCTGGAACGAGACGCGCGGATATTTCTTAAATTCCGATCCGCGCCAGGTGGAGCGTGCTGAGTCTGACCCGAAACACCTCATGGCCCTAATATTTCGCTGGTATCTCGGCAAAACATCCCGCTGGGCAACCTCTGGAGAGGTTTCCAGACGGATCGATTATCAGATCTGGTGCGGGCCGGCCATGGCTGCTTTCAATGAATGGGTAAAGAGTTCCTTCCTGGAGCAACTCCGGCACCGGAAAGTTGTAACGGTGGCCCTCAACCTTCTTTACGGGGCCGCAGTTATCATGCGTATCAACAACCTTCGCTCCCAGGGGATTATATTTTCTCCTCATTTACTTCGTGTAGTTCCCATGGAGCAGGAACAGATTAAGGAGTATCCATGGAGCAGGAACAGATTAAGGAGTATCTGAGTTAAAGGTGGCGCTTTAGCCTTTTAAAAAAATCTGACAGGATAACAGGATAGACAAGATTCAGTTTGAGTTTACAAACAAGGTTAAGTTTCATTGTAGCTATCCAGTAAATCACGAAAGAGGAATCATACACTAAAGAAAGGACATAAATACTAAGGATTGATTATCTGTTCCTGAACCTGGCAGTAACGGGTTTTGGTGAACGAAAAGTTGAAATCAAACGTAAAGTTAAGGATTTTAATGAGGATTTACACGATGAGTTTTGATGTTTTTAATCCTGAACATCCTGTTAATCCTGTCAAAAAAGTTTCTTTAAAATGAATATGGACAAAGATATAAAATCAAAAAACTCCTTTAAACAGTCGCCCCTTGCCATCATCGGCATTGGCTGCCTTTTCCCAAAGGCGGGCGATCTTGACGCCTATT
Organism: Deltaproteobacteria bacterium; assembly: GCA_019313765.1. Lineage (GTDB taxonomy): Bacteria > Desulfobacterota > DSM-4660 > Desulfatiglandales > Desulfatiglandaceae > JAIOSR01. The sequence goes on from JAFDAP010000588.1 coordinate 2,321, forward strand.
GGGCAAATATAACAAACCGTGTCGATGCCATCACCGGAGTCCCCAAGACCCACTGGAGGGCCGAAGATTATTGTGCAAAAGACTCCACGGCGCCCGAGAGTATCAGTGCTTCCCGTGGCGGGTTCATTTCTCCTGTCCAATTCAATCCCATGGAGTTCGGCATTCCGCCCAACGCCATCGAGGCCATTGACACATCGCAACTGCTCGCATTGGTGGTTACGCAGCAGGCCCTTAAAGACGCCGGCTACGGGCCGGACCGGGATTTTGATCGTGACCGGGTCAGCGTAATTTTGGGTGTGACAGGCACCCTGGAGTTAGTGCTTCCATTAGGTGCCCGTCTCGGCCATCCTATCTGGCGAAAATGCCTGAAAGATTCAGGCGTGGAGGATTCCGTGGCCGAAGACGCGGTCAAAAGGATCTCCGACTCCTATGTTTCCTGGCAGGAAAATTCCTTTCCCGGCCTT
>JAFDAP010000589.1 GCA_019313765.1 Deltaproteobacteria bacterium
AGTGCAGGCAAGTATTTAATAGTCCTGCCTGCGAGACCGACTGCCCTTTGCAAAGGATCGCTCGGGCGGAAAAAGAAGTCTACAACCGGGAGGTTACAGTAGTAAGGGCAGATGGAAAAGAAGTCCCCACTATATGCAGCTTTTCCAGGCTGAGGGGACCTAATGGCAATGTAATCGGAGGCATGGAGGTTTTCATCGATATCTCGGATCGAAAGCGCCTTGAAAATGACCTCAGGCTTTCCGAGAGGAAGTATCGACGTATTTTTGAAGGCTCCAAAGACATGATCCTGATTATCTCCAGGGATGGCGCCATAAAAGACGTAAACCAGGCAGGCGTGGACCTGCTTGGATATGAAAGTAAGCAGGAGTTGCTTGAACTGCAATCCGTGGAAGAGATATACGACAACCCGAAACACTGGCAGGTGTTCCAGAAACAGATCCGCAGAGATGGTTTTTTCAAAGATTTTGAGGCGGGTGTCAAGAAAAAGGACGGGACCCGCCTCCACTGTCTGCTCAGCGGCACCGCGGACAGGGGCAAGGACGGCGAGATTACCGGATACGAAAGCATTGCCAAAGATATCACGGCTCGCATGGACGCCATTAAAAGTTTTCGAAAACGGCACTGGGAATTGTGGCTCTTGAATTCCGTTGCCTTTGCCATGAACAAGGCCCAGGACCTGGATGAAATCCTCAATACCGCCCTGAAAAAGGTTCTTGAGGTGTTGAAGCTTAGCTCGGGCGGCATCTTTTTGATAGATCACGACAAACCAGCCTTTTCGCTAAGGGTGCAGAAAGGCCTGACCGATGGTGATGGGACTCACATGCCCCGGATAACGCTCAATGATGAAGCCCTCATGCGCTCACTGCTTAAAAGGAACCTCACCCTCGATCCCGAACCTATTTTTCCTCCCTTCAAGGCAACTTTTTTCCTCCCTTCAAGGCAACTTTAATAGACGGGGACGCGGGCAATTGCGTTGATCTCACCTGTTTTCTGATTACTGCAAAAAAAAAGGCTTCCGGTTTTCTTTCGTTCGTGGTCCCACCCAAAAGAGACCTCACCACAGGTCAGGACTATCACCTGCTGGGTTCTTTAGGGAACTTCTTAGGGGGCGCCATTGAAAATACTCGTCTGCTTCAGGCTGTTCGTGAAAATCGAGAAGATCTCAAAAGGCTGACGGCTAAGTTGTTTCATTCACAGGAGGAAGAAAGAAGACGGATCGCCCGGGAGTTACATGACGAGGCAGGCCAGGCCCTCACCGGGATCAATTTTACATTAGAGACCATTGCGAAAGGGCTCTCCACAGAAAGCGATAATGTAAAGGAGCTTATCGCGGACGCAAAGAAACAGATCAATCGCACATATCAGGAAGTGCGCCGAATGTCATACAGCCTGCACCCTGCCCTTTTAACCGACCTTGGACTCGAACCTGCTCTGGAATCATATCTGTCCTCTGTCTCCAAACACAGCGGACTGGATATAGATTTCAAAATGGTAGGGTTTGAGGATCGGGTGGATCCGGCCATTGAAACCGTGCTTTACCGCCTCTCGCAGGAGGCACTCACAAACGCCCTGAAGCATTCCCGGGCAAAGCATTTCAGGCTTTCAATTATAAAGGGTTATCCCCAAATCATTTTTTTAGCTGAAGATGACGGCATAGGATTTGTATCAGGTGAATTTGACCAACCCAAACACGGCCTTGGACTGTTGTCCATGAAAGAGCGGGCGGCCATGTTGGGAGGGAATTTTTCTCTCCGTGCCTCGCCCGGCCAAGGAACGCGAATCCGGATAGAAATCCCTCTCACGGAGGAGACTAGTGACTGACAGGGGTATCACAATCATTTTGGCGGACGATCATACAATCGTTCGACAGGGACTTGCCAAGCTATTGGAAGGAGAGCCTGGATTCAATGTGGTTGGAGAGGCTGAAAACGGGCGAGAAGCGGTCAGCAAGGTGGAAGAGCTAAAACCGGACGTGGTTATAATGGATATCTCGATGCCCATGCTAAACGGCATAGAAGCGACCCGGCAGATCAAAAAAATCAGGCCCCGGACCAGGGTAATTATACTTTCCATGCATTGTCATGATCGCTATATCAGGGAACTTTTCAGCCTCGGGGCCTCAGGATACCTGCTCAAGGACTCCACGGGTAGCGACATCGTAAAGGCTATACAGGCTGCCATGGACGGTGATACTTATATGAGTCCCCCGGTTTCACGGCTTGTCATAGAGGATTACGTTTCCACTAAGAAAAAGTCCTTCAGAGAAGAGCTTTACAGCAATCTTTCCAATCGGGAGCGCGAGGTATTTCAGATAATTGCCGAGGGACACTCGACCAGGGAAATCTCGGAAATCCTGTGCATAAGCCCAAGCACAGTCAAGACCCATCGCTCCAAAATCATGGAAAAGCTTCGAATAGAAAACATCTCACAGTTGGTTCAGTTTGCCATACGCATCGGGATAGTGGACATCCAGTCATAGCCCGGAAACCATGAAAAAATAGTCTTGTTGAATGGAAAAATCATCCAATGGACTATTGCAATTCTTTTTAACCTTATCTATGAATATTCCGAGTTAGGCTTAACTTCTGATTCCAAGCTAATGATTTCGATAAGTTAAGAGCAAATTGTCGTAATAGCTCAATAAGTAGCGGCGTTAGTCCATAATGGC
>JAFDAP010000590.1 GCA_019313765.1 Deltaproteobacteria bacterium
CATCACGGATTGTTATGAGCCCGGATCCACCATGAAGGCATTTCTTTTGGCCGCATGCTTAGAGGAAGCGGTTGTTACACCCTATACTAATTTTGATTGCGAACAGGGGAAATATAAAATCGGGTCACGTACGGTCCGCGATACCCACAAACACGGCGTGTTGAGTGTTTCGGATATTATTGTGCATTCGAGCAATATCGGCGCAATCAAGCTCGGCGATAAGCTCGGTTATGCAAGGCTTTATGAATATACAAAAAAATTCGGGTTTGGCAGAAAAACAGGTGTTGACCTGTTGGGCGAACGAAAGGGGTTTGTAAGACCGCCCAAAAAGGCCAGACAGATTGACAGGGCCACGCTCTGTTTTGGACAGGGAATGACCACTACGTCTCTGCAACTGGTGATGGCAATGGCCGCTATTGCCAATGGCGGCAAATTGATGCGCCCTTACGTGGTCAAGGCGGTCGTAGATGAATCGGGAAGGGTTATCAAAGAAACCTACCCGAAGGTGGTGAGGAGGGTCATTTCGTCGCGCACGGCCAAAAAGGTCGCCGGGATTCTCGAGGGTGTCGTAGGCGAAAAGGGAACAGGACCACAGGCGGCCATCAAGGGATTCAAAGTGGCAGGGAAAACCGGCACTGCACAGAAGGTGGACCCGAAGACCGGGACCTACTCCATGACAAAAGATGTTGCCACCTTTTTGGGCTTTGCGCCTGCAGACCGTCCGAAGTTAGTAATTATGGTAATGATCGATGAACCCAAAGGCATATCCTATGGCGGCGTAGTAGCCGGGCCCGTATTCAGCGAGGTTGGACTATGGTCCCTGAATCACCTACGGGTCAATCCCCAGATTAAGTTAGTGGATAAGGGCACTGATGTCGAACAAGACGGCGATAATATCTCGAATCCGGTTCCAATAAACGCGGAACAACCTCCAATAAAAGTAGAGTCGGGATTTCTTCCCGATTTCAGCGGTCTCGGGATGAGAGAGGTACTTAAAAAGGGAAGATCCTTAGGATTGAAAGTGGTCCTAAAGGGAACAGGTCTGGCCGTCCGGCAGGAGCCGGGCCCCGGGGCGCCCCTAAAAATGATTAGTTCAATAAAAGTCAGCTTCATGCCGCCGACCTGAGATGTTCACGGGTTGGATGGATGAGGGGTTAGGTGAGGATAGGATGCGGCTGGGGCGATTAATTAAAGGGTTAAACATTCATGATTTCCGCGGTGATCCTGAATTGGAAATCGAGGGACTTGCCTATGACTCCCGTTTAGTAGGTCCAGGGTATTTGTTTGTTGCCTTGAAGGGCCAAACCCTTGACGGCCATGCCTTTATGAAAGATGCGGTTCAAAACGGGGCCGTGGCGCTGGTTGCAGATGAATTCCAGGCGATTGATGGTGATATTGCCACGGTTTGCGTCCGGGACGCGCGTGAGGCCCTGTCCGCGCTTTCCGTGAAATTTTATGATGAGCCATACAAAGGCATCAACCTGACAGGGATTACTGGCACCAACGGAAAGACTACTACCAGCTACCTGCTGGAATCGATTCTTCTGGCGGCAGGAAAAAGGCCGGGTGTTATCGGAACCATCAATTACAGGTTACCGGGACAAACATTGGCTGCACCGGTGACCACGCCGGAGTCCCTGGATCTTATGCGGATACTGCGCAAGATGGCGGACGCGGACGTAACCGATGTGGTCATGGAGGTCTCTTCACATGCCTTAGACCAGGGAAGGGTCAGGGATTGTCCTTTCCGCACAGGTATTTTTACAAATTTCAGCCGTGACCACTTAGATTACCACCAATCCATGGAGGCATATTTCGAGGCAAAAAGTATTTTTACAAATTTCAGCCGTGACCACTTAGATTACCACCAATCCATGGAGGCATATTTCGAGGCAAAAAGTCTTCTTTTTCAAGACCTCAAAAAATGGGGCCCAAAAGATTTTACCAGGGCGGTTGTCAATGCAGATGACCTGAAAGCGAAAGATCTGACAGAGTTGATCAATGTTCCCGTTGTCACCTATGGCCTCGGAAGAGACTGTGACGTAAGGGCCGAGGATGTTCGTGTGACCAGGGCCGGACTGACGGCCAGGTTGATAAGCCCTGCGGGCGAAACCGATATTAGGTCCAGGCTCATCGGTGATTTTAACATTTATAATATATTAGCCGCCGGGGCTGCCGCCCTGTGCATGGATATAGATTTAAAACAGGTAGTCTCGGGCATAGAAGAC
>JAFDAP010000038.1 GCA_019313765.1 Deltaproteobacteria bacterium
GTGAGGCCACATTGACCGTGTTGCCGATGAGGGCATAGGCCGACTGCTCCTCGCTTCCTGAATTCCCTGCCAGGACCTTCCCGGAATGAATGCCGATGCCGTGGGAAAAGGGAGGTTTTCCCCGGGCCGCTCCCTTTAGCCGGGTCAGGCGTCCACGGGGAAAAAAGAAGGGGATAAGCTGCCGGCGACAATAGGATTCGATCCTGAAAAAAGCAATGGCCGAAGAGATAAACCCTACCATACTGGCCCGGACCGAGAGGACCACCGCGGTGTGCAGGCTCATCCGTCCTGTGAGGTGAGCGGAAATGAAGATCAGGGCAGGGATCAACATCCACATGGCCAAGTTGAAGGGAATAAAGACAAAAGGCAGGTTAATTAGCCTGCGCCGTGCTTTTTCGGCAAGGCCTGCCCGTGGTTCCTTTCCTGTCCGTACCTGAGTCAGGCAGTCGGCAATAGGCCGCAAAAGCTGGTGGATCACTAAGAGGGTCAGGGAGCAAACGGCCGAAATCATGATAAGGAGCCCGAGCAGGCGCTTGGCCAGTTCAAATCCGAATATGCCCCCCTGTTTCCGGGACAACTCAGAGAACTGATTGAGAACAAAATCCATGGGCGTGGCCATGTTGAGCACAAATACCACGGTTATACCGATAGTGGTGGCTATTGCGCCTACAATATAAAGGCCCCTCAAAGAGACCGGCTCCGGGTCAGGCCAATCGCCGTGCTGGGCCCGCTTTATATCGGTCATGTCCACCTCTTGTTATTTAGCATATTCTACCAGGCGTTCCTCTTTTCGTATTCGCCTGCAACTATTGCCCGTCTGCCCTGGAAACCTTTTTTACCTTAAGCTGAACGTCATTTTCCACAAAGGTCTCTGAAACTACTTCTCCACCGTTATGAGACACCACTTTCTTTATATTTTCGAGTTTTTCCTTTTCGAGGGTGAACTGAAAAGATTCGCCCGGCGGTAATATCCTGAGACATAGACCTACGTCCTGGTAAGCCTTTCAGCAATCACCCCGGTAATCCAATAATTCTTCTATCATTGTAACCTCTCACGAATATTGTCACAAAGGCGCAAATTCCATTTTTATTTTGGCATCCTTCATTTAAGTCCAAAAGTACTTTACACTTTTCTTTGGTATAAAATCCTTACGGATTAACTCCAAAATATCCCGGCCAGAGGAGTTTAGGCGTAAGCCTTTTATCCCCTTTTCATTTTTTTTTTTTTTCTTCATAGGAAGTCATGAGCAGGAAATCGAGCATGGCCTGGCAAAGGGGAGATGCAATTCTCCTTTTGTCTCTGATTAAATAGAAACTGCGGGACATGGACAGCCCTTTTACCTTCAGGGCCTTTAATATCCCTGATTTTATCTCCGTCTCTACGGCCCTTGAAGAAAGAATGGAGATTCCAAGACCCGCCTTTATACCCTCCTTAACTGCAGTGGATGTGCCAAGATGCGCAACCACATTAAATGAGTATGCCCGCTTTGATCTTGAAGCCTGCAGGTATTCCTCCATTATCTTCAAAGTTCCCGAGCCGACTTCCCTCATTATAAAAGGCTCTTCGCATAGCTCTGCTAAAGAGACATCTTTTTTCTTCGCCCACCGATGTTTGGCAGGGACGGCCACCACCAGTTCATCCTCCCACAATTCATGGTAAATTAGCGCATTGTGGGATATCCGGGAGCCCACCACACTCAGTTCGAAATCACCTTCCAGGACCCTTCTGTGGATGTCGACGGTGTCGGCAATGGTCAAGGCTACCGAAACTGAAGGATACTTCTTCCGAAAAAGCCCAATGACACCGGGAAGGATGTATTCACCCGGAATAGTGCTGGCCCCCATCTGAATTTCGCCCCTTCTAACACCAAGGAACTCCTGCATTTCCAGGGAGGCAGTTCGCTTCATGTCCATCAGGAGGACCGCATGCTTGTAAAGGAGTTCTCCCGCTTTGGTGGGTACCACCCGCCTGCCTAAGCGATCAAGGAGTCTGGTCCCGACCATGTTTTCAAGGGTGGCGATTCTTTCGCTGACAGATGCCTGGGCAAGAAAAACCGCATTCGCGGCCTTTGAGAAACTCTCAAATTCCACCACCTTACGGAAAATCTCTAACTGGCGCAGGTCAAAATCTATGGATGGTATCTGGTGGGAAATTGATTTTTTCATGTGTCTTTTAAAAATTTCCGGCATGGTAAAATCGTCATAACACTGTTTTACTCATGAGTAAAGTTGATGGACTCGTAAAAAGTCGTACTTAATGAATTTGTCATTTCGACCGCAGGGAGAAATCTTATATTTTCAATTGGTTACACGCTAAAGATTTCTCGCTTTGCTCGAAATGACAAGTGAGAGAGACTTTTTTACGATTTCGTCAAAGTTGAGTGCATATGATTTTTCGTAAGCGTTCATAGGTTCAGGGTTCACTTTCTTTCGTTGAACTTCACTGAACCCTGAATCCCTGAACCCGTGAACGGTTACGACGTTTCTTAAAGATCAGCCGTTTTTAAAGAGTCTCAAAAACCTGATGATCTTCAATGTGCCGCCTTCTTTTTCCATATCTTTGAAAAGAGCGATGACCGGATTGCGGGCTCCGGCAGCGATTTCCTTCCATACATTGGAGTCAACAGTAACCACGATATCAGGATTTTCAGGAAACCTTGGTTGAATTTCGGCAACTCCCCTGCGCACATGAACGGTATAAGCTTGCCCGGTATCCGGGAAGCGAAAGCCCGCGATCGTGTCGACATCAGCGCTTTTCTCAGGATCAAGCTTGACGGCCATGGAACTGAATATGCCTTTAAGTGAAAGCTTGTGAATCAGATCCTTATCCGTATTTTTAAGCATAGGAATATATAGTTTTTTCTCTACTTCCAGCGCACGGGTCAGGTAATAGTTTCTGGCAGTTGACGCAATTTGCCGTTGACCGAGGGCCCTCAGCGCATCTGCTTTGATTTTACGGACTTGTTCCGGTTCATATGCAAGTTGGTGCAGCTGATCTGTTAACTCCAGAGCCCACTGGTAGGCTTTGTGTGCAACCGCCTGCCGGGCCTGTTCAAGTAATGCCTTTTCTCCGCCCGCCAAAACGGCGAATCGCTTTGCCCTTTCCTTCAATGGAAGCGGAAAGAGGTCCGTTGCGCATCCTCCGAACCACCCGAGGTATCCGTCAAAAATGGCCCGGACGGACCATTCAACGGTGCCGTAGTACTCATGCAGATAAGGCTGACGGGCCAGATGCGGTGGAAGCTTAACCCGCTCGACGATTTCTTGCGGGATCAAGCCCTCATTCATTAAACGAATGGTTTGATCGTGTACAAATTGAATCGCGTCCCGGTAATTTGTGAGGGTTTCATGAATTTTGTCCGCACCCACCAGTGGCTTAGTGTGAGACGGAACCAGATATTCAGGTTTCAAGGCCCGCATCTTATCGAGACTGTTTACCCACAGCATCACATCCCGGTTGGCGGTGCCGCGAATGGCATAGAGATTGGGAAACGATTTGTAATAATTGTCAGCCGGCAGCAACACCTTCTTTTTCGGCAACCAGACAAATATCTGATCCGGGGTTTCACCCGGCGCATGAACCAGTACCAGCTTCAGGCCTGCGATTTCAAGTTCAAAACGATCGTCCGAGAAGGTTTTCGTAGGAAATAAAAGAGCGATTTTTTTGCTTTGATCATATTCCAGCCGCGGACCTATGCCATCATTGATCACACCCCCCGCCGGCAGAAGTGTTCCGAATTGGCGCATGGCGAGTCTATAAGTTGTCTCGCGCGTGATGTTGGCAATCCTGTTCAGATAGTAGAGCGTTTTTGCATGGCAATAAACTTCCGGATGGTCGTCGCCGGCCATCACCCTGGCGCCAAAGGTATGATCTGTATGGTAATGGGTATAAATTATCGCCTTGACCGGCTTGGAAGTAATTTTGTTGAAAGCAGCCTTGACCGGGGCAGCGGCTTCGGCGCTTTCCATTGTATCAACAATAATGACCCCGTCGTTTCCTTCGAGCAGAATTGAATTGGCAAGCCCGAAGCCGATGGCAACATATACACCATCGGTTACCTTGATGACACCCTGTTTAAACTCGGCAGTATGGGCCCTTAGGTCAGGATTAGAGCCGACTGAAAGCTCTTGCGGCTCCTGTGGTTTTGAACAAGCCACAAGAATCATCACTGCGATTACAACAAAAGCCAAATACCAGCGGTTTACCTGTATCGCATTCACTTTTTCCTCCATTTGTACTTTTACAATTGCATAGTTTGGGATGCCCTTTACTTTCAGTAGTAACTGTTGTTCTGTCAATACCGTATGCTTAAGTTTTTTGCAACTATGATGGATTCTGAAAATAGCCGTGACTCCTGAAAATTCCAATTCCCAAAAAGAGATGCCTCCCCATCCCAGCAAGCATGTATAACCTCCGCACTATACGATAATCAAAGACCATTTTATATTGTAATGTATATTGGCTTGACACACAAGGTTGGTTTCTCTATGGTTTTTCACAGAAAAAGAGAATTCGTACCACTTGACATTTCTGAGACGCAGGAGGATTCAAGTATGAGCACCTTCTTCGCATCCACAAGACCCGGTATCCAGGTCACCCACGGTGAGGCGATCTTTGAACTGCCCATCCTTTACTTTCGAGACGACCTCTTTGCCCTTTTCTTCACGGCAGACCCGGAGAGAGTCAGGGCCTGCCTGCCTTCGGACAGGCTTCACCCGGTGATGCTCACTTCCGGAAAGGCCATGGTCGGCATTGCCGCGTTTAACTACATTGATACGACCATAGGCCCTTACGGCGAGGTGGGGATTGTGCTCCCGGTCGTTTACGGAACCAGGCCCCCGCTGTTTTTTTTGCCCGCTCTCATGGAAGCCCGCTATCCCGGATTCGGCAGCCTTGTGGCCCATCTTCCCGTGACCAGGAAGGTAGCACGAGACGCAGGAAGAGGCCAGTGGGGCTATACCAAATTCGTGGCCGACATGCACTTCACCATTTGTCCTGAATTCATGGAATGCCGTATGTCGGAGGAAGGGGAACACATCCTGACCATCCGGGTAGCAAGACGGGGCCTGGTCATAAGGGATAGAAAGCCCCTTGTCACCTTTTCGGTCAGGAATGGCAGGTTGATCAGGACGACCATTCCACAAAAGGGTGCATACCGCTTTTCACTGGCCACCAGGGGTTCTTTCTTACGTCTCGGGCATCACCCTGTGTCTGAATCTATCCGTGATTTGGACCTTTCAGCAACCCCCCTCATGTCACGCTATTACGTGGAAAGAAGCGGGATCCTCCCGGCGGGCGAGGTGATTGAAGAGGGAGTAAGATCCCTTGAAGGTTATATGGGAAAGGACCGCGAGGGAGAACACACGGCGGACTATCTGGTAAAGGGGTCCGGGCATGAAAGCTGAAGAGATACGTGCCTTTGCTGAGACTGCTCGTCGCTTTGCACAAAAAGAGATAGCCCCCATGCTGGCTGATGAGCGTGACGGCAACCTGGAAGGTGTACCCGGACTCCTTGAACTTGCCGAATCTGTGGGTCTTCTTGCCAGCGCCGATCCCGAGAGCCCCGGACGGGACTTTGGGGTCTGGGGAAATGCCTGTCTTAAAGAAGGACCGGGTTTCTCCGTTGCAGTGCTTCGAGAGATTGCCCGCACATGTGCCGGCGTGGCCTCCTGCCTCCATTTTGCGGGTCTCGGCGCCCTGGAATTGATGGGAACGAAACATGTGCCCAGAAGGGTGGTGGTGGCCTTTTTTGAAGAGACCTGGCGCTTAACCGGAGAAGCCATTAAAACCCCTCCCCACAGGGCCGCACGACTGGAGCAGAAAGACAGCCAGCAGGAACTCTCCGGAAAAAAGAACTTCGTGCACGCACTGCCAGAATGCGATGCCTTTGTGATTTATGCATCAGGCGCTTCCGGATGGCAGCCGGTCCTCATCCCAAGGAAGTCAGCAGGATTGATTTTACGGGACGTTGGGCAGCGGAGCGGACTTGCCGCCGTTGAAGTTGTAAATCTTTCCTTTGAAAGGGTTCTGCTCAATCGCGAATGGCTTCTGTCTCCTCGTGCCCCTTCCCTATTCCTGCGAAGGCTTCTTTTAGGGCTTTGCGCCATTTCTCTTGGAAATGCTGAAGGAGCCCTGGATGCGGGCCGGAACTATGCTGCCGGCCGTTACCAAGGCGGGGATCAGATCGACTCCCACGGAGCCGTTCTGCTCATGCTCGGAGACGCGGCATCACGGGTATGGGCGTGCTCGGCCTATCTGGACAACCTGTGTAAAATGGATGGGGACACAGACGACGCCCTCTTGCGTGCCTTTGCAGCAAAGCTTCGAATAACCATTGACTGCTGCCAGGCGGTGTCCGACTGCCTCCAGGTATTCGGCGGTTACGGTTACATGGAGGATTTCGCTATGGAAAAACGACTCAGGGACGCACTGACCCTTAAAATCGTAGCCATGAGGCCAGATGATATGCGGGTGCTTTGCGCACTGCACAGTGCGGGAGATGAAGCATGAACCCCGAACTTACCCCTTCCCGGTCACGACTTGCCCTTGGGCCCCTGGGCCGCTTCATGTACGATGCCAGGGCTTTGAGCATCTGGGACCGGGATACGGCCACACTTCCTTTCCCTTACCGGAGGCTCAGGAAGCGGTACAGGGCCTTTGCCAGGGAATACATCGCCCCTCATGCCCTAAAGGCCGATGCGGATCCCTATTCCATTGATGTGCGGGATCTTTTTATCAAGTCTGCAAGCCGTGGTTTCCAGACAGAGCTTTTACCCCAACCCCTGGGAACCATGAAGTTCTCCTCCCTTTTACGCTCTTTTCTTCTCGGACCGGTCCTCAAGGCCGAGGAGTTTTGTGCCGCATGCGGAGGGCTGGGGCTTTCCCTGCTTGCCCATGAACTGGGGATGGCGCCGTTGTTCGTCTGCGGCGACTCCAGGGCGGTGCTGCGGTGGATGTGGAGAATCTACAGGGAGATCAAACGGGGCGAGCCGGCTATTGCGGCTTTTGCTATTACTGAACCGGATGCGGGATCGGATATGGAGGAGACTGTGGGCGCGGCCTCGGCAAGACTGTCCTGCCGGGGCAGGAAAGTTGCCGGAGGGTGGCGGCTGTCAGGTAGAAAGTGCTTTATCTCAGATGGCGCAGTGGCCCGCTGGGTCACCCTGTTTGCAGCTCCGGAGGGAAGGGGCCTGGAGAGCTGGACCTGTTACCTCCTGGACAAGTCCATGCAAGGGTTTTCCGTTGGACGGACGGAACGAAAAATGGGACAGAGGGCCGCGGATGCATCGGAACTGATCTTGGAGGATGTTTTTGTCCCTGATAAGCGGGTCATTGGCCCTGTAGGCGCCGGATGGGCCATAAACCGTAATGTACTCAACTTCTCCAGGCCTGTTGTAGGCGCCATCGCCATGGGAATTGCGCGAGGTGCCTTTGAGCACTCTGTCCGGTTCTGTAATGAAAACCGCCTGGGCAATCGCCTGCTCGTGGACTTCCAGGATGTACAACTGGCGCTGGCAGACATGATGACAAAGCTGTCCGCCATGAGAGGGCTGGTGTGGCAGGCGGTCCGGTATCGGTTTCCATTCCAGGCCGCAGGTTCAATGGCCAAGGTCTTCTGCTCAGATACTGCCTGGGAGGTGTGTAATCAGGCCATGGAACTCCTGGGGGACCATGGCTACCTCCACTCCCAAAGTGTTGAGAAGGCGGCTCGCGACGTCAGGCTTACCCAAATCTATGAAGGCACAAACCAGATCAACCGGCTTGCCATTGTTGAAAGCCAACTGGGCGCGGAATTCAAGCCTTCATACTTGCGGGAAACAGATGCCCCTTAGGTCTATCCATCCTGATTTTTGATATGGCCTCCGGCTTGCAGAGCCTATGCCTCGGAGAGGACCTGAGTTCAAGTGGATGGGTTTGCCCCATGAGGATGGACTTTACCGATTGTCACCAAAGTTATGAATCCAGTAAGTTATAGTATTCCGGGGTCATGTAATTAAAGGAGGTATCCGGCTATGAATCGGAAGGGCAGGGTGCTTTTCGTTCGGTTCCGGCAGAAACGTCAAAGCAAAAGTGGTTTTGCCAACCTGTCTTGGCCCTCCTATAAAGACCATTTTGCTTTTTAGGTCGTGTTTTGCCGATTTTTTCAGGTATCTTTTAAAGATTTCCGGCATGGTAAAATCGTCATAACACGATTTTACTCATGAGTAAAGTAGAGCGTATCGGGATTTTGCAACCCATTTCATCCTTAAATGAGGTTTTAGGCCCTTTCCCCTATATTTCTTTACTCAGGATTATTTTTACCATGTTTTGCAGCTTCGACAGACTAAATGGTTTCTGAAGACAGGCTGTGGCCCCACTTTTCAGAAGATCATGTACCGGTCCATCTCCGGTGATTACAATAATAGGAGTGGAAGGATATCTTGCTTTTATTCTTCGTGTTAATTCAAGACCATCCATTTTCGGCATCATGTAGTCCGTGATAATTAGATCATACGATTTCTTATAAATGTGGTTGATTGCTTCAACCCCGTTTTCCGCAACATCTATTTCGTAATCATAAGGTTTCAGGGTCTCAATCAGTAACGTCCTCACAGTCTCTTCGTCATCAGCGATAAGGATCCGTTTCTTTTCCATCTGTTTTCCCCCTCTCGCTTGAATACAACTCTAACGATAGTAAAGTCAACAAAAAAATACAACCAACAGTTGTTAGACTTCCATGATTTTTCTGTGGTAGATGTTCTCTCTAATTGACAGGATGAGGGAGTATTGATGGTCTCGTAAAAAGTCTCCAAGGCCGTCACTCCCGCGGGAATGACGAAAACGGGTGCTTTCTGACTTTTTTCGAGTTTATCAGTATAATTGGAGGAAATATCGATTGCTGAACAAAAATATCGGACAAAAAATCAAACAGATAAGAAAAAGCTGGGGAATTTCTCAGATTGAATTGGCCGAAAGGATAGGTATCTCTTTCCAGCAGATTCAAAAATATGAGAAGGGACTAACCATGATCTCTGTCATGCGTTTGCAACAGATTTCGGAAGTCCTTGGTGTTAACATCACTGTCTTTTTTGAAGATGAGGGAATAACTCCTAAAGTTTCGGACTTTGCGTTAAAATACTCTCCTGGAGGAGATCGCCTTGAAATCTTTCAACCACTTGACAAAGAAGAGATTATCCTTTTGAAACTCTTCCGCAAAACAAGAAATAAAAAGATAAGAGAAGGCATCTTAAAACAATTGCGGGGGGTTATTGAGCTGGAAAATAAAAAATAAGGCCCCTGTCTATTATTCAGTTGACAAAATACAGGGCCATAGAATTAGGACCGGAAATCACTTTGAAACGTATAAAAGATCTTCCCAATTTTGATAGACCACGAGAGAAATTAGCCGCCAAAGGGCCGGAAGCTCTTTCAGATACAGAACTTTTCGCTATCCTCCTCGGAAGCGGGATCAAAGGAAAGGATGCCTTCCGAGTAGCTCATGATATTCTTAGAAAGCTTGATAACGATGCTGAAAAGATGAGTGTAAATGATCTTGTCTCAATAGACGGCGTTGGCTTTGCAAAGGCTTGTCAGATTGTAGCATCTTTTGAACTTGCCAGAAGGA
>JAFDAP010000039.1 GCA_019313765.1 Deltaproteobacteria bacterium
TCCCGGAAGGCTTCTTGCCAAATGTCTTATCACGTTTTCAAAAGAGACATGGCTTGTTCAATTCTACCAGCCCTTTATAGTCACACTTCCTCAGGACCTGGTTTCTGGGAATGAAAGCGAATAAGGATTGTTTTATATTTTGTGCCTATTTGCGGCTATGTCAAAATTGACAAACTCGTAAAAAGTCACAATGCCCGTTGAAACGAATTTCTGCCGGTCCATCAAAATCACAGGAGAAATAATATGAAAAAGCCTATTCATTCCGACAAAGCACCAAAAGCGGTGGGACCATACAGCCAGGCGATTCTCACGGGGAATCTCGTGTTTACATCCGGCCAGGTAGCCATTGATCCCGGCCCCGGAAAACTTATTAAAGGGGGCATTCAGGAACAGACCCGCCAGGTCATGGCAAATCTGAGCGCAGTACTGGAAGCAGCCGGCACCGATTTTTCGAGGGTTGTAAAGGCGACCGTATTTTTGATTGATATCAACGACTTCACCCGATTTAATGAAATATATAGTGAGTATTTTCCTTCTGATCCGCCTGCGCGCAGCGCATTCCAGGTTGCCGCCCTGCCTTTAGGCGCAATGGTGGAGATAGAGATGGTCGCGGCTCTAAAGTAGGGAAACTTAAGGCGTTTTTATGTACTTTGTAAATTTGAAATCCAAAATACTGAACAATTTATCTCACGCCCGCTTCGCTAGAGGCGCAGAGCTATCAGAGAAGAACCGAACTCTGTGTCCCCTGTGCCTCTGTGTGAGACATTCTTTTTGTTTTTTGTAACATTTTCGCAAGGATTCAGAATATGTTTCAAAATGATAAAAGGAGAACATGCACATGGCAAAATCCTACAAACACATTGAAACCAAGCTTATCCACGCGGGTGAACCCAACCCTCGCATTATGGGTGCGGTCAGCATGCCTATTTTTCAGTCTGCCATGTTTGAATATACCGGCGAGACGAGCTACCATGACCTGAAATACATTCGCCTGAATAACACGCCGAACCATGTTGCCCTTCATCAAAAACTGGTCGCCCTTGAAAATGCCGAGGCCG
Source organism: Deltaproteobacteria bacterium (assembly GCA_019313765.1). Classification (GTDB taxonomy): domain Bacteria; phylum Desulfobacterota; class DSM-4660; order Desulfatiglandales; family Desulfatiglandaceae; genus JAIOSR01. Next base: position 1,059 of record JAFDAP010000039.1, read on the forward strand.
CCGTTGTGACGGCCAGCGGCATGGCCGCCATTTCCACAGCGCTTTTGAGTATACTCTCTGCGGGGGACCATCTATTAGCCCAGGAATGTCTCTACGGGGGTACGCATGATTTTTTGACAGGCGACTTCGCCGGGCTCGGAATAGGACTTGATTTTATTGACGGTGATGATCCCGGTTCGTGGGAATCCAAACTTAGGCCCGAGACAAAGGCCGTTTTTGTTGAGACCATGACAAACCCTTTGCTTCAGGTTGCCGATCTCAAGGCAGTGGTTTCATTTGCAAAGGCCCATAGCCTTGTTTCGCTTATAGACAATACCTTTGCGACTCCGGTGAATTTCCGGCCTATTGAATGGGGCTTTGATCTTTCTTTGCACAGTTGCACAAAATACCTCAACGGTCATTCGGATATCGTTGCGGGCGCTGTTATTGGGCGAGCCGGCCTGATTGAAAAGATTACGCACAAGCTCAATCACTTAGGCGGTTCGCTTGATCCTCACGCCTGTTTTTTGCTCCATCGCGGGATGAAAACCTTAGCCCTGAGGATGAAATGCCACAATGAGAGCGCGCTAAGTATCGCAAGGTTTTTGGAAGAACATCAGGCAATCGAAAAGGTCAACTATCCGGGTCTTGAAAGCCACCCGGGACACGGCCGTGCACGAGAATTATTTGACGGGTTCAGTGGTATGTTGAGTTTTGAACCAAAGGGGGGTGTTGAAGCGGCGGACCGTTTTATTCAAAACACGAACCTGCCCGTCGTTGCCCCGAGCCTTGGCGGGATTGAAACGCTTATCACCCGTCCTGTCACGACCTCACACGCAGGTGTTTCAATTGAAGACCGGCAAAGGCTGGGAATTTCCGACAGTCTTATCCGCGTTTCAGTGGGCATAGAAAAGACGGAAGACATTATTGAGGATTTTGAGCAGGCGTTGAATGTTTAGGCCATAGCCTCATTTCCGTCAGGCTAAGCAAAACAACTGAGATATTTGAGACGCTGTAATTTTGGGCCTAAATCACAAATTCCAAATCGCAAATTCCAAATAAATTACAAATTACAATATCAAAACGCGCCCGTCTGCCGCAATACTACGGAGGGCAGGCCTTTGTTTTGGTCATTTGGATTTGAGATTTGGGTATTGTTTGTAATTTGGTTATTGAGATTTGGAATTTAACACCCTAAACTGACAGTTATGACGTCTGAGGGATAATTAATACCGGTCCCTCTGGGTTCACGTTCTCAATTTTTTCAGGAGGATATCATGGCAACAAGAATAGAGAAAGATTCCATGGGCAGCATTGAAGTAGAGGACGATAAGTACTGGGGCGCACAGAGCCAGAGGTCGTTGGAGAACTTCAAGATAGGCAATGAGCGCATGTCCAGGGAAATCATAAGGGCCCTGGGCATTTTAAAGAAGGCATGTGCCCTGGCAAACGTGGAATTGGGCGTTCTCGATAAAAATGTCGGTGATTTAATTACAAAAGCAGCCGATGAGGTGATCGGGGGCAAGTTGGATGCGCATTTTCCCCTCGTGGTCTGGCAAACGGGAAGCGGGACCCAGACCAACATGAATACAAATGAGGTGATTTCAAACCGCGCAATAGAAATGGCCGGGGGTAAAATGGGCAGCAAAGACCCGGTTCACCCGAACGACCACGTAAACATGTCCCAGTCCTCAAATGACACATTCCCCACGGTCATGCACATCTCGGCCGCTGAATCCATTTATCATAAATTGATTCCGGCCCTGGAATATCTGAAGGAAGAACTGGATAAAAAGGTAGAAGAATTCAAGGATATTGTGAAGATTGGAAGGACCCATTTACAGGATGCGACGCCCCTGACATTAGGCCAGGAGTTTTCAGGCTATGCTAAGCAAATAGAACTAAGCATTGAAAGGGCAAAAAGTACTCTGAAAAACCTCTACCGGCTTGCCTTAGGCGGCACTGCCGTGGGAACGGGCCTGAATACACCTGTCGGATTTGATGCTTTGGCAGCCAAAAAGATTGCAGAGATTACAGATATCCCATTTGAGACCGCGGATAACAAGTTTGAGGGCCTGGCCGCCCACGACGCCATTGTAGAGGCAAGCGGCGCCCTGAAAACCATTGCATGCAGTCTCATGAAGATCGCCAATGACATCCGCTGGCTGGCCTGTGGCCCGCGGTGCGGAATCGGGGAATTGATCATTCCGGCCAATGAACCGGGGAGTTCAATCATGCCCGGCAAGGTGAATCCGACCCAGTGTGAAGCGATGACCATGGTGGTTGCCAGGGTTATGGGTAATGATGTTACGATCGGTTTTGCAGGTTCCCAGGGAAATTTTGAGCTGAACGTGTTCAAACCCGTTATGATTTACAGCCTGCTGCAATCAATCAGACTTCTCTCAGATGCTACTGTAAGTTTCACGGACAACCTTGTCTCGGGAATTCAGGCGGATAAGAATAGAATTGATGAACTACTGCACAAATCCCTGATGCTTGTTACCGCACTCAGCCCGTACATCGGATATGACAAGGCGGCCCAGGTGGCACATGAGGCATTTGAGCACGGAAGCACGCTTAAAGAGACAGCAGCAAAATTAGGCTATGTTTCAGAAGATGACTTTAACAGGATCGTAAGACCTGAAGAAATGGTAAAACCGGGTATTCCTAAAAAGAAGTAGGCAGGGAGAATATGCATCCCGTGGGAGCGGCTTTCTCTCCGTGGCGTAGGCTCTACCCTCCGGCCTGGAAGCCCTACGGGCTGGAAGCGGAGCCGGAGGCTGGCCGCGATTTGTGGGAGCCCTGCATCAAAATGGCAGAGCTAAAGCTCTGCGCTACGAAAAAGGTTACACCCAAATCATTTTCTTAAACTGTATAGAACTAAAAGTGATGGACTCGTAAAAAGTCAAAAACCCCTCTCCCCTTAATCCCCTCCCTCCAGGGGAAGGGAAACAGGACTTTTTACGAGTTCATCAAAAGTGCATCCAATGAAACAGGGTAGGGCGGGCCATTGTGCCCGCCGGCATGATTTGAAAAACAATATGGAGGCTTTATGGACATATACACGTCGTTAAAGAACATTGTTGGGGAAGACAATGTATCCAATAACCCGGAAGAGCTTTTTATCTATTCAAGGGACCCGGGGGCTCAACATCCTCGAAGGGTTGACTATGTTGTCATGCCAGAGACTACCGGGGAAGTGCAAAAGGTGGTCATGCTGGCCAATGAAAAGAAGATTCCCATCACCCCGTTGGGCGGTGGGTTCACTCTTTCGGCCTTAGTCGTACCCAACAGGGGCGGTATTGTCCTTGATATGAAAAAGATGGATAAGATTATTGAAGTCAATGAGACCAACCGGTACGCCTTGATTGAAGCGGGCGTATCCCAGGCCGCGCTACAGGCATATCTTAAAAAACATCATCCGCACCTCCAGCATTCCACGCCCGAGGCCCCTCCCACGGTAACGGTTGTAGGGAATGCACTCATCCAGGGGCACGGGCATATTTCGCCAAGGTATGGTGTTAATTCGGATATGGTCAACGGAATGGAAGTGGTACTCCCGACCGGCGAGATCTGCACGACTGGCTCTGCCTCGGTAAGTCCGTACTGGTTTACAAGGGGCCCGCTTCCTGACCTGGCAGGCCTGTTTATCGGATGGTTCGGTACAACCGGGGTCGTTACAAAACTTTCCATGAAGCTCTATCCCAAACCCGCATACAGAGAGGTCCTGGCCTTTCAAACGGATGACATCGATTCAATCGCGGATGCCATAGTCGATGTCACACAACTCGATTTGCTGGAGGATTATTTTCTCATCATGCAGGAAAAACCGGATTGGATGAACCATATGTTCCATATTATTATCGTATCCGGGCATTCTGAAGAGGAACTTGAGTTTAAAAAAAGTGCTTTCAAGGGGCTGTTTAATAAATTTAAAGGAGGAGATAAGGTCAAATTCGTTGATGATCTCCATCCGGCCCTCGAAAAGAGATTCTTGGATGTGCCCCCTTTAGCGGCTCTGGCCGCGGATTTCAGGAAGGGCGGGGGATTTGAATACACGGGCGCCATATTACCCATTGATAAGGTCCCGGAGGCCTGGCGAAAGGGCATAGACATTTCACGCAAATATGGCATGGTCTGTTCCTACGTGCATCAGGTCCTGACCTGCCACAGTGTCATGTTCGGGTTTAATTACTCTTTTAACAGGGCCGATGAACAGGACATTGAAATCACCAGAAAGGCATTAGAGGAATCAAACCGGCTGACCCTTGAGTTAGGCGGGATGATATGGAAGGGCGAGGTGGCCGCACAGAAGCTGACCATGGAAAAAATGGACCCCAATACTGCCCAACTCATACAAAAGGTCAAAAAGCTGCTGGACCCCAATGGCATTATGAACCCGGGCAACTGGGAAGCTTGATCAGAAAGTTATATCCACCTTTTTATGAATGACTTGATGGTGTGTTTGGCCTTGACCATGACCAGGGGCTTTTTACAATCCCTGGCAAACTGCTCGGGGAGAGAACCCATGACTTTCTGTCGAAACACAGGGTCCCGGGTGGCCCCTATAACTACCAGATCGTAATGCCCGGTTTCCTCAATAAGTGTCTTCAGGCGATCCCGCGCAATGATATACTTTGGTTCAAAGAGTGAGCGGGGCGCCTTGATCTGGGGCAGGATCTCGTCCAAAAAGACATCAATGTCCAGGGTCGGTTTGCCCGGAGGCGCCACGTGCAGGATAACCACGTGGCCCTTATCCTTGTCCACCATGGTGTGGGCCGTCTCTAAGGCAAAGGCCGCATTGGGACCCCCGGCAATGGGGACCAGGACGCTCATGTATTTCTGCTGCTTGCAATCCTTGAACACGGCAACATTGCAGGTCGCCCGCTCCAATACGGGATCTACAGTGCTTCCCAGGGAAAACCCGCGCCTGCGCCTGGGCCCCTTCCATCCCATGATGAGCAGATCGGCCTTTCTTTCCGCAGCGGCCGAGATGATTCCCCGGGCAAAGTTCCGGCAGTAACGCATGGTGCTGCCAAAGGCATAGCGGGGCGCTAAGTAAAGCATGGCCTCGGTGATGGCCTCCTCGCCTGCCTGCGTGTATTTGGATGCCTCCGAGAGTGGCACCTGGGGCGGTACGGGCACCATGTTGATAACCTCAACTTCGGTAGAATCACCCTTTGCCTGGCAGAATTTGTAGCAGTTCATGGCAAGCGGCACTGCATTGTCCGGGTTTGCAACGGAAACCAGTATTCTGTACTCCCCCTTTGTGGGGATAGGCTCTTCCTGGAGCACGACTATTTCATCCTCGGTCCTTATGGCCTTGTGTTTGGAGTAAATGTGATAGATTGCAATTCCCGAAAATATCCAGACAGGCCCGACAACCCAGGCAAGGGGGCTCATATGGACCAGCCATACGGCTAATACGGCCTGGATCAGGATAGCGGCAATGGGGGGAAATGGAAACAAAGGCATGATAAAGCCGTAAGTCATCTCGTCCACCATGTGACGGCGGATGCGGATCACGCAGAGATTAACCAGGAAGAAGAGAAAAAGAAACATCATACTCGCGCTGGAGGCCACGTCAATGGTAGGCAGAAAGGTCGCCACGATAATAATAAGGCCCCCGGTGAACAGGAGGGCCATGTGAGGTGTGCGCCGTGTAGTATGCAGCCGGGAAAAGACCGCCGGTAACATGCGGTCCCTGCCGAGCGCGTATGAAGCCCGGGTGGCAGAGTAAATGGTGGCGTTCAGGGCCGAGGTAGAAGCGAATATGACCGTAATCGTGACTAAAATACTCCCGAAAGAGGGCATTAGACGAGATATGGCCTCGCCAAAGCCCTTGCTGCCATGGCTTCCGATCCATATCCATGCCGGTTGACCCACGTCCTTGACCCCAACAACAGACGCAAACGCGACCCCTACATAGGTAAAAACTACGATAACAATCGAGTAAATCATTGCCTTTGGAAGATTGCGCCGGGGTTCAATGGCCTCGTCGCCGGCCTGGGCAATGACCTCGAATCCTTCAAAGGCCACATACGTAAATCCCATGGTGATAAGGAGCTTGTCCCAGCCATTGGGAATAAAGGGCTGGAAGTTGGCCAGGCGGCCGGGGTCCGAGATTACTGTGCCGATACCCACTAATGCGATAAAGGCTAAGGTCACGGTCTGCCCTAACGTAAAAATAACACCTAATGTGCCGGTTTCAGATGAACCCCTGTAGTTGATGTAGATAAAAAAACTTGCGATCAGAATGGCGACGCCCTTTTCCACCAGGACAAGCTGGGTGTCGGTCACTTGAATAATGCCTAATTGGGTTAAATAGTGTACGGTGTACAGTGCAAATGTGACGGCATAGAGACTCCCTGCCACGGACGAGGCAAACCACTCCATCCACCCTGCTAAGAAGCTGGGGCCCCTTCCGAATGCGATCCTGGCAAAATTATAGGCGCCGCCCGCCCTGGGGATGGCCGAGCTCAATTCAGCATAGGACATGGCCGTGAACAGGGCAATTACCGCGTTGAGCGCAAAGGTAAGTATGACCCCGCCCGGCCCGGCCACCCTTATGGCATTTCCGACCCCTAAGAAGACCCCGGCCCCGATCATCATGCCCACACCCATCATGGTGATGTGGAGAAGGGAGAGGTTGCGGGAAAGCTCGGTGGTTATTTTGGGATATTCGGCCCCGGAAGGGGCATCCGGGTCGTTCTCAGGACTTGTTTCCATTTATGATTTCCTTTTGTATCTCCCTCAGCGAACCGGGAGAGTGCGCGTGGATACGCTCGATAATGCGCCGGCTCCACAGGGCCAGAACAACTACACCGCCCAGGGCAATGGCAGTGAGGACTATGCCAATTAATATATCTAAAGTCATCAGCAACTCCGGAACATCGTGTATTTTTGCGTTGAAACCAGGTCCTCATGACCAGGTCAGAGATATTAGGGTCTGCCTTGAAATATTGTGTTTAAATATCCAAATTACAAGCACCAAATTACAAATAAATCTCAAACTCCAATATTCAATAACCAAAACCTTTCAGGGCGAGGCATTGTTTGGATTTTTGAATTTTGGTCATTGGAATTTGTTTGATATTTGTGAATTTGATATTTGGGATTTCAATAAGCCAATGAAATTCCAACAAAGCAAATCCCCTCTGGAGATAACCAAAGCCTAATCCTCTGGGTCAGGATTTTAATACTAAATCGCGGGTGACCATATACCACTTATGAATGTGCTTGTCAAATGCCAGTAGGAAAGGCGCAGGTGTAGATGAAATACGATTGACCGATTTTAGGTTCTTATATATAAAATCTAATTGGGCACCGTATCTGCTCAATAAATCGGGGGAACCCCCTCACCCTAACCCTCTCCCGCCAGTCGCCGACGCGCCATAGCCGCTATGGCGACGGTGCGGGGAGAGGGACTTTCCCTCCCCTTGTCGAAGATCCCCGCACATAGTGCGGGGGACGGGGGAGGGTTGGGGTGGGGGTGAGAAACCCCGACTTCTTGAGATATTACTGAGCACCATAACCAGGATAGGCAATTAACCCGATAAAATGAAAAACAACAAAGAAAAGACGCCTCAAGCGGTTCAACCCGGGCAGGTAAATAATTCATCAAGCCTGGATGAGATCAAAAAGGCCCGCACAAGGGCAGCCGTCTCCGTTTTTATCAACCTGACATTGGCCTTTGGTAAGGGGATTGCCGGTGTTTTAGCAGGGTCGTCGGCCCTCCTGGGCGACGCCATCAATTCGGCAACCGACGTTATCGCATCGGCGGCCGCTTACATGGGATTGTGGTTGGCCGGCCGGCGTCATGCCTCATTTCCATACGGGCTTTATAAGGCTGAGACGATTGCAACATTGGTCACTTCAATTGCCATTATTTTGGCGGGCTACGAGATAGGCCGGAGGGCGCTTTTAGGACCCGGGACCATGCCCGATGTTAAACTTGCCCTGCCCGTGGCTTTAGCATCTCTGGTTGTCAGCTTTTCATTCGGCTTTTACCAGCTTCGAATGGGCCGAAGGCTCCATTCCCCGGCCCTGGTGGCGGACGCCAGGGATTACCTTGCGGACGGAATGTCCACCGGCGTGGTCGTTATCAGTTTGATTGGCGCGTACTTTGGCCTTAACCTGGATCGATGGGCGGCCGGTGCCGTGGCCCTTTTTGTCTTCTGGTCGGGCGGACAATTGCTGTGGCGTGCCCTGCGTGATCTCATGGATGAGGCTATTGACCGGGACGCGGAACGGGAGATCATCGGTCTGGTGATGTCTCATCCCAGAGTAGGAAAGGTGGAACAGTGTTTAAGTCGCACTGCCGGGGGGCGATTTATCGTTGACTTAGACGTGGTTTTGAGAACTCATTCCCACGAACTCGCCCACCGTATCGCTCACTCGCTGGAGCACGAAATATGCCGACAATTTCCCCGCGTGGTCATGGCCCGGATCAAAACACACAGCCGTCAACCAGAGCACATCCGGCGACTTACGCCGGTGAAAGAGCCGGGGAGCCGGGAGGGGTCATTGCAGACCACTTTGCCAAGGCGCCCTGGTTCTTGATGGAAACCATTGAGCGGGTTAGCAATAAAATTATCAGGGAGGAAAACCTTCAAAACCCCTACTGGCAAGCAGAAACCAGGCGTGGTTTTCTTGTAGGAAAGTGGCTGCTTGAATTAAAGCCGGATCAGGTTGTACTACCCCGGGACAAAGAAGGTACCGCCGCGGCATTGCTCAAGGAAGCGGGTGTGGAAATAAAACTTGCAAAGAATGCAAAGGTAAAAAATGTTTAGAAACATACGACCTTGGCTCATCTTCATCTATCCAGAAAGCGCTGAAAAAACTACAGTGTTTATCTGTGTAATCTGTGTCCAATTCTTAATTGGATAAGAGTTATTATCCTGTCCAATCTACCCTCGCTTTCAATAAGCCTTGTCGAAAAGTTTTATTCTTATTCTTACTGCTTGATGAATATCGCCCTCAATCTATACTAACGTATTATTCATTTTTTGCCTTCGGCTCAAAAGATTTACAAGGCCGAGAAGAATTTTATTTGCAACACACAACATGT
>JAFDAP010000591.1 GCA_019313765.1 Deltaproteobacteria bacterium
CTTAGTCCTCTCAAATTTCTTCTTGGCCATCTCTTGTCCTCCTGAATAAATCACCCAGCAATAACTAACAGGTAAGCCCTATCAAACGCTCCATACCCTTATCCTGCCTACTGCTTTCTGCCTACTGGTTACTCCTTAATGGAGCCCACGACCGGGATCGAACCGGTGAACCTCATCCTTACCAAGGATGCGCTCTACCTACTGAGCTACGTGGGCATTGATATGGATGTTGTATCACACATGCACCAAACAAGTTCCCGTCTCCCACCGTTAGGCGACCAACACTCCATGTTGTAGGATAAGTGTTGTAATATAAATAGATACCTTAATATGTACTTTAAAAAAAACTTACGTTCCTTAAAACCCGGTGGAGCGGGAAACGGGATTCGAACCCGCGACCCTCAGCTTGGAAGGCTGACGCTCTAGCCAACTGAGCTATTCCCGCTTATGAGACTAATTAATCCTGAAGGATCCTCACATTGAACTTTCAGGGCCTGAAAACTAAAGAAACAGATGTAAATATGGTGGAGAGGGGAGGATTTGAACCTCCGAAGGCTGAGCCGGCAGATTTACAGTCTGCTCCCTTTGGCCACTCGGGAACCTCTCCACTTTGAGGTCCTGTTTGATTTATCAATGCACAATTAGACAGTATAATTCTTTGATTATATTATTTCAAGCCCCAAATTGATCTAAAATGAAGAATTATCTCATAGCCTCACTGCATTTACTCATAAAATCATCATATTCCACTGAATTACAGAATTATAATCCGATTTATACCCTTTGATAAAAATTTGTTTCTTCACCATTTGTGCCAATTATCCATAAATAAACCCAAAAATTGAACCTGGAACCTCGAAAAGCCCATAATATCAATCTCAGATCCTTAGATCAATCCGCCAAAAATCAGAGGTGCGTTGAAAAGTAAGAGCCAAACTAATCAGTGTCAATATCTATTTTTTTGAATTCCTGTAATAAATACTTGAAACGCCCATTTTTATGTGCTAACTTTATATAATATTGTTATCTGGCTATAGAGGTGTAGGAAATATTTTAGAGTCACTAAAATTGAATTGTTAAAGGAGGTATGACAAATGGCAGCTTTAGGTGGAGGACTGGTAGCTCTTGTATTGGGGATCATCGGTATCATCTTCTGGTTTGGGTATTTCATCAAGGCCATACAAGCCGGGCTCCCAGCCATGTTGATCTTGGGCGGGGCCTTAGCCGTGTATCTCGGTTTTGAAGAGCTTAAAGACAAGAGAAACACTCCGGATACCTTTGATGATGACACAACTGCGCTCAAGGGCGAGGTCGAGTCTCTCAAGGACGAAATCAAACAGATGAAGGAAGAGGATAAAGACGAGGCCAAATAAAACAGTTTAAAAACAACCTGAATATTTTCCCCAAATGACTAATCCCCGGATCGATAAAGCCCTCTGATCCTGGGATTAGTTATTTTAGAACCTATTTGTTCAAATCACATCATGTTTGCACATAATTTATGTCACAGCCAGATTGAATATTTCAAGGAATTATTGAAATTTATAAAAGACCTATCAAAAAAATGACTGATCGAAGCGACTTCCACAAATATTCAATTTTCAATATTCGATAGTCAATTCCAGCTTCGCCGGGTTATGTCTCATCTCCCTGTAACTTCTAAGGCATTAAAAAAATAATTAATCTCATACTCCGCGTTTTCCCTTGAATCAGACCCGTGCACAACGTTTTTTTCGATATCAGTGGCGAAATCCCGTCTGATGGTACCCTCCTCTGCTTCTTTATAATTCGTTGCACCCATTAACTTTCGATATCTCAGTATTCCGTCTTCAGCCTCTAATATCATAACAACACATGGTCCTGAAGACATAAAATCCGTAACACTTTCATAAAATGGTTTCCCCTCATGTACCTTATAGAAGCCCTTAGCCTCATCCTTGGTCATCCTGATCATCTTCATGGCCATGATTTTCAACCCTTCCTTTTCCAAGCGACTTATGACAGATCCGATCAGGTCCTTTGAAACGCCATCCGGTTTAATAATTGATAAAGTTCTCTCTTTCATATCTTAAATATCCTCCTTTATACACAATTTGATTGACCCAGCCCGTTTCATGCTGGTATAGAGCCCAACTATAAAACCCAACTCGGCGACATTAGTCAAGAAATTTAAACACGAGAAACCAATATTCGAAAAGGAACTGTCCACAATGAAAAAATCAAAGAGCACCGGCGCTAACGCCGAAATGGCAAGGATGGATGTGGAGCACATTTTTCAATTTAACTGTGCCCCCAATGTCCCCTGCTTTACCGATTGCTGCCGGGATATTACCATCGTT
>JAFDAP010000592.1 GCA_019313765.1 Deltaproteobacteria bacterium
TGTAATTTGTATTTTTAGACACAAAAATCCAAGGCAGAGCCATCTAGCTCTGACCTGGCCCATCGAAGATCCCGTTACGCGGGAGAGGACCAGGTTTTCAATGTAAGAATAAAAAATGGCACAGCAGAGGCTTTACCCCGATTTATTGAGAAGAAACACTTACGAGATGAGAGGAGAACCTTCAGGCTTTGTTACAGGATAACCAGAACCCTAAAATCTACAGCGTCACGGACCTTACCAAGGAGATTCAGGACCTCATTGAGGACCGTTTTGATTTTGTATGGGTGGAGGGTGAAATTTCCAACTTCAGCGCCCCTGCATCGGGCCACTACTACATGGTACTCAAGGACGAAAAGTCGCAGATCAGGGCGGTCATGTTCCGGCTGCAGGCCCGATACCTGAAATTTCTTCCTGAAAACGGCATGAAGGTGATTGTCCAGGGAAGGATCGGAGTTTATGCGCCCCGCGGGGAATATCAGATTATTCTCGACTACCTGGAACCCATGGGCGTGGGCGCACTGGCCTTAGCCTTTGAACAACTAAAGAAAAAACTGGCGGCCCAGGGTCTTTTCGATCAGGACATCAAAAAACCGCTTCCTTTTCTCCCTCAACGGGTGGCGGTTATAACATCTCCCACGGGCGCGGCCATTCAGGATTTCTTAAAAATCATACGACGACGTTTTGCCAATATAGAAATAGTCGTTGTCCCGGTCAGGGTTCAGGGCGAGGAAGCCACACAGGACATGGTGGATGCCCTGGAACTTGTTAATCGTGAGCTAAAGACGGATGTCATCGTCCTTACACGCGGAGGGGGTTCCCTTGAAGACCTTTGGGCCTTTAACAGGGAGGAATTAGCCATAGCCATAAGTCGTCTCTGCGGTGGGTCATGAGATTGATCTGACGATCTCGGATCTGGCTGCCGACCTCAGGGCCCCCACGCCTTCTGCGGCCGCCGAGCTTTTAGTTGTAGAAAAAGAATCTCTGATAACCCGTCTGGATGAAATGAAAAACCGGCTGATATCGTTAATCAGGCTTATTATAAAGGATCAAAAGCAGGAGCTGGCTCATCTTGAAAAGGACCTTAAGGACCCCGGAAAACGCCTTGCCGATACATGGTTGCGACTCGATGAAATCCATTCCAGGCTCGTCAGGATGATGGTACTGACTCTCCGTAATGCACGGAAAGGGCTTAATACCGAGGCTCGGGCCTTAATCCTTCACTCTCCCGCAAACATTATGACCTCGCTAAGACAGCGACTCGATTTTCATAAGACATCCCTTGGCAGGGCCATGAACAGAAGCCTTGCGGACAGGAACATGTCCCTTTCCCTCCTCAATAAAAGGATAGAGGACCTGAGCCCCCTGTCAATCCTGAAGCGGGGATACAGTATTACCCGGAGACTACCGGAAAAGACGGTCGTAAGAGATACGGCAGGTGTGGAAAAGGGAGAGCAGGTTCAGGTGCTTTTGGGAGAGGGGCAATTGGAGTGTCGTGTGGAAAAGGTGAACCCGGATCAGGAAACATGAGGGACAGGGATAATACAATTTCATTTTGACACTAAGACTTTATCATTATAGAGTCCATAGGAGGCTGTCCGAGAATACATTTTCATGTCATTTCGACCGCAGGGAGAAATCTAAAACTTACACATTTTCAAGACAATAAGATTTCTCGCTACGCTCGAAATGACAACTTTGATGAGTTCTTGGACAGCCCTCTATAAGTTTACGGATTGCAGTACACGGAGGAATCATGGCCGAGAAAAAATTTGAAAAGGCGATGGAGCGATTAGAAGAAATCGTGGAAAGTCTCGAAGGGGGCGATTTATCTTTGGAAGATTCGCTCAAGGTCTTTGAAGAAGGCATGAAACTCGCCCGGTTCTGCTCCCATAAACTGGAAGAGGCCGAGAAAAAGGTCACCCTCCTGGTCCGTGAAAGCGGCGAAAAATATACACAAGCACCTTTTGAAATTGAGGAAGAAAAGGATACGGGGTGAAGGTATTTTGGAGCTAAATGCCTATCTAAACGAAAGAAAGGCTATTGTGGACAGGGAACTCAAGGCATATTTTCCTGAACCCGAAGGCCCGGCATCCGATGTTTTAAACGCCATGAAATACAGCCTCTTTGCCGGGGGTAAGAGGCTGAGACCCATCCTTTGTATGGCCGGGGCCGAGGCCGTGGGGGGTGAAGGCACCCATGTCCTTTCCGTTGCATGCGCCCTCGAATTGATACATACCTATTCCTTGATCCACGACGACCTCCCTTTAATGGATGACGACGACTTGAGAAGGGGAAAACCGACCAATCACAGGGTATTCGGGGAAGCTGTCGCCCTTTTGGCGGGAGACGGCCTGCTTACCGAGGCATTCAGCCTGATGACACGGCCTGAATTAAGAGAACGCATATCACCCGATGTTATTATCAAGGTCATCCACCTGATTTCCCGCGCTGCCGGATACCGGGGCATGGTAGGGGGCCAGGCAGTTGACATCCAGTCAGAGGGAAAAACAGCCGATTTATGCCTTGTGGA
>JAFDAP010000593.1 GCA_019313765.1 Deltaproteobacteria bacterium
CCAGCCCGGAACATATGGAGTGTCAAAACCTGCCATTTGCTTTGACTTAATGATAATATCCTTTAATATCTTATTGAAGGCCGTGCCCATATGTATGTTCCCGTTGGCATACGGGGGTCCGTCATGAAGCATATAGCGTTTCCGGCCCTCGGAAGACCGGCGGATGAGCTGGTACAGGTCCATCTTTTCCCATTTTTCAAGTATCTCAGGTTCCTTCTTGACCAGATTGGCTTTCATGGGAAATTCGGTTTTGGGAAGGTTGAGAGTTTGCTTGTAATCCATATATGTGCCTCCGGATAAAATTGATAACATAAAAGTTTGTCAGATAATGCCTGTGAAGTCAAATGCATAATGGGCCAGAACAGGGAAACGTCAAAGTCCAAATAGCAGCTAAAGAAAAATCCCCCTCTGTCCCCCTTTAAAAAAGGGGGAAGATTATGAAAAAACTTGCTTTTTATTAAGTGCAAAACATAAGTTCCCCACTTTTTTAAAGGGGGGTTAGGGGGGATTTTAAACCAGGGAAAGGACGGCAAGGCATTTCATGTCCTGATGCCCAGTTGATCTATCATGCCATGGGCAAAATTGATGATGAAGTCTTTTTGCTGCGGGGTTGCGTAGGCGGGGCATGTAAGTTGATCTATCATGCCATGGGCAAAATTGATGATGAAGTCTTTTTGCTGCGGGGTTGCGTAGGCGGGGCATGTACACTGCATATTTTTCAGACTGCGAATAAATAATTCCAGTTTTAACCAGTCCTTGCCTAATTCCACGCCAAAGACATGGGGCCGGCAGTTATTATGCTCAAACTGGGTTTCACTCAGAATATCATCAGGGATTCGGACCCAGAAGAGATTCTCCATATTGGACTTCATGACGCCTTCCTTGAGAAAGCCGGTGATCTTTTCCATATCCGAAGGATAGATCTCATCGATCAGATAGGCCCTCATAGCTGATCTCCTTGTTTACGATCAATTTTCTTGCCTGTCAGATGTGCATCCAGAACTGAATAAATCCAGAGTACGGCAAACGCTGCGAGCAGATACCATAAAGCTGAAGAATCTTCTGCCCTGAGCCTGTCCGTGATTAATCCGGACTCCGAAGGATTCATATTTTCGGCCTCCAGGGCGGCACTGAGTATTTGATAAAACTTGATCAAGGCAGCAATAAAAAGAACAAAAGTGCCTGCAAGAATACACACCCCTTTTTTCAGATGCTGGTTAATTATCTGCCCGAGACCCGGGATCACAAAAGCGGAACTCAGGGGTGAGAGGATAGCCTTTTTCATGGTTATATAGCTTGATAAAAATATTTTGGGGTAGTAATGGATGTTCAGAAGATATCTTAACAAATACGCAATGTCAATTCGGCACAAGGGTTTTATGGCATAACGGAAGTGTCTTAGTGCCTTTGCAATTCCCTGAAAAAGGGAGTCTTAATGATGAATTCGCTGACAGAAAAGATCCAAATCAACATCCCCTTTACCATGCTTACTGAGGGCTATCTTGACCTCTTCGTCCAACAGGGGCTGAACCCGGAAATCGGATTTGATGCCACTGCCCTGGACCGGTTCTCGCTTTCAGACTTCAGCGGGATAGCAGAACAATTTCACAGGGCCGGCCTGACTACCACCCTTCACGCCCCTTTCGTGGATCTCTCCCCCGGCTCCACGGACCCGCACGTAAGAGCGGTGACTCGAAACCGTTTTGAACAGATACTCCAACTGGTTCCGCTCTTTCAGCCGAAAGCGATTGTGTGTCACATAGGATATGATGACAAGAGATATTGGTACTTTAAAGATCTTTGGGTTGAAAATAGTGTTGAAATGTGGTCATGGCTCGGACAAAGCGTGCAGGCTGAGGGTGCATTGTTGATGCTGGAAAATGTATATGAGCATGGACCGAATGATATTCGTGTTCTTTTTGAAAGACTTGAAAATCAGGGCATACGGTTTTGCCTGGATACCGGTCATCAGGCCGTTTTCGGCCATGTCTCCCTTGAAACATGGGTAGATTCGCTCGGACCATACCTCGGGCAACTTCACCTGCACGATAACTCCGGTGCAAAAGATGATCACCTTGCCATGGGCAGGGGCACCGTTGACTTTCAGGCGTTATTCAAACAGTTAAGGGCCATGAGAAAAGATCCCCCTCTAATTACCCTTGAACCTCACAGGGAAGAGGATTTCCGGCCCAGCATTGAATACCTTGAAAAGATCTGGCCCTGGTGAGAAATGGGACATTGTTTCTCATTGAATTTTGAATTTCCTTGCTATACTGTTGGGGCAAAATCGACGCATGAGGAGATCCCTGTTATGAATTCCCTGATGGACCACCCCTTTCCCAAGTCCATCACCTCAAAAGAAAAGTGTAAACGGCT
>JAFDAP010000594.1 GCA_019313765.1 Deltaproteobacteria bacterium
CCCAAGGGGGAGGACTTTAAAATGAAACTTGGGATTAATGACATTATTCAAATCTAATAACATAAGAAAAATGGCCTTTTGTGTCAAGGTATTGATTTCCTTTTCCCCGGGCACAGGTTTTCCTTGAAAAAACATTTGCAAATTATCCTACAATTTTGTATTTTTGGAAGGGAATACCACTCTCAAAGCAGGTCCACGTCATTTAAACAGGTAATTGCTTTGAATAAATAAAGTTACTGGCTTATGAAAATCATGAAAATTTCAAGCACCAAAATACAAATCTCAAACAAATATCAATGACCAAAATTCAAAATTCAAAACAGATAGAATGACGGCGAGCCATTCGACGCTGCCGTTCGGCCTTGAGCTCACAGCCGAAAGGCTCATGGCCGTGAGCCTGTCGAACGGACATCCAATAAGCGATTGAAATGTTTTGGTCACCTGTCGAGAGCCTCTAGGTCGAACGATTGGAATTTGTAATTTTAATATTGTTTGTAATTTGAGTATTGTAATTTGGGATTTTAGTGCCGAATCCGGGAAAGCAAATCGCTTCTATCTGAATCAGTTAGAGTTGACTTTGACGTATCCCTGACTCTCAAAGGGGTTGTAAAGGGATTTATGTGCGGGATCTTCGACTTGCCCTCAAAACTTTCGCTCGATCTCGATACGAAGCCATTCTCGGACAGTTCTATGGGAATTATTGTTTATGCCTGCAAGAAAATTTACATCAAGGCTGGATGGCATTGCGTGCCTTTATGAAATCACCCAGGCTATTCATGTCACTTTAGACCTGAGAAAATCTCTTTATAAGGTCCTTGATCTGTTGTCCGACCATTTAGGCATAATCTCTTTATAAGGTCCTTGATCTGTTGTCCGACCATTTAGGCATGAACCGGGGTTCCATTACCCTTTTAAATCATGATACTTCTGAAATCCATGTTGAAGTGGCCCATGGTATTTCACCTGCCGAACACACAAGAGGACGCTACAAATTAGGCGAAGGGATAACCGGGCGTGTCATAAAATCGGGCCGGCCAATGGCCGTTCCACATATTGATGAGGAACCCCTCTTCCTGGACAAAACAAGGGCCAGGAGTCGAATCGACAAATCCAAGATATCATTTATCTGCGTGCCCGTAAAAGACGGCCAAAGGGTGATAGGCGCCCTCAGTGTTGATCGGGTCTTTGAGAGTTCATCCCCGCTGGATGAAGATGTGAGGCTTTTGACCGTTATCAGCAGTCTGATAGCTCAGAAGGTGGCGCTTCTGGAGAGGATAAACAGGGAAAAGGACCAGCTCAGGGAAGAAAATGTTAGGCTAAAGAGGGAACTCAACAACAAATACAGCTTTACCAGTATTATCGGCAACAGCCGCAAGATGCAGGAAGTATTCTATCTGATAACACAGGTGGCCAAGAGCAATGCCAATGTCCTTTTGCTGGGAGAGAGCGGAACGGGAAAAGAACTGGTGGCAAATGCCGTACATTATAACAGCCTGCGCTCCACCAAACCGCTGGTCAAGGTCAATTGCGCCGCACTTCCGGCAAATCTTGTGGAGGCTGAGCTTTTCGGCCATGAAAAGGGGGCCTTTACCGGGGCCAATCGTGAGAAAGCGGGAAAATTCGAATTAGCCAACATGGGCACCGTTTTCCTGGATGAAATCGGGTCTCTCGCCCTGGAAAGCCAGGGGAAGTTGCTTCGTGTCCTTCAGGAAAAGGAGATTGAAAGGTTGGGGGGGACCAAGACCATGAAGGTCAACATCCGCCTTATCGCGGCTACCAATAAGGACTTGGCCGTCGAGGTCGAGGCGGGTACCTTCCGAGAGGACTTGTTCTACCGGCTGAACGTGTACCCCATTTATTTGCCGGCCTTGAGGGAAAGGGAGGCGGACCTGCTTTTATTGGCCGACTATTTTTTAGAAAAATATGCCTCAGAGTATAATAAGGATGTAAAGAGAATTTCAACGCCTGCAATTGACGCCCTAACCCAGTACCACTGGCCGGGCAATGTCAGGGAACTGGAAAATTGTGTGGAAAGGGCCGTCTTGCTTTGCGACGACCAGGTTATTCACAGCTACCACCTGCCCCCAACCCTGCAAACGGCGGAAGACACTGGCACACAGCAATCCCAATCGTTAAACCATGCCGTGGAAAGATTCGAAAGGGAGTTGCTCATTGACGCCTTAAAGACCAGCAGGGGAAACATGAGGAAGGCGGCACAGGCCCTTAAGACCACGGAAAGGATTTTCGGGTATAAGGTCAGAAAATACGGTGTAAATCAAAAACAGTACAGGTAGATATTAGCAGTTATTACAAAAAGATAGGCCTTTTTCTTGCATGAAAACGGGGGCTGTGATAGTAATTGATCCTTGCCTAAAGTATGTGGGTATGATTTAGCTCGTAATGGCTCAATAAATAGCGGCGTTAGTCCCTAATGGCGGGGCATGTGGATCTCTTTTCAAAGAGGCGCATTTTTATCTCTACAACGCATCTGCCACGCCCCAAATACATTAACCAGTCGGCTTCCGACAGGCGGGACAGCCAAACATAATAGGAGCTATC
>JAFDAP010000595.1 GCA_019313765.1 Deltaproteobacteria bacterium
CATCAGGAGAGTTGTTATCAACGTTTATGATTACGGATTTCTTTTTGGGGAAATACTTGGCGAGACCCTGACTGGCTATACTGGTGGGGTAGTCAATAGCATCTGCTTCATTATAAGATGGGATGCCTACAATAATTTCAGTATCATACACTTTGCTGGGATTTTCAACGATAGTGGACACAAACCTTACCTCAATAGTTAATCATTTGAGGTGGACACTAGCAGAAAAATATTGTTAAGTCAAGGGAAGATGCGTATCCTAAATCCACCGCCTAATCAAAAAGCCGAACCATTTCCGGGCTAACCGGGTTTTTTTTAAAAAAATTGGTCCTGCCCAGTGATGTTTTTTCAACATAACTCCCAAAATGCACTCTAAAAACTAACTTTGGGCAAACCTCACCTGTCACTATGCGGTGCTTTTTTACCAGAAATAGTTTTTAAACACTTTGATTTTTACCAGAAATAGTTTTTAAACACTTTGAGCTTATACTGGACAGGTGTATCTTATCCATACGGAACCGGAACCATCATTGCTATAGTTCTTCGCGCCTCAATCAGCAAATCAAGCGAAGGATGGTTCTTCGTCAGACGTATTATCAGACCGCGTGAATGTTCCACTACCCGTCCCGGTAACTTGATGAACGAAAATCGTATTGCCTTCATTCGCTTACTGCTCCAGGATTCCCCCAGTGCCATTCTTTTCATTATCGCATTCAGGTTGTGCGCAAGTATCATGATCCACCACCATGCTGCGTTCTCTCCAAAATCCCCAGAGGGCAACTTCCCTCCTGCTAAATCTTCTTTTATTACTGAATGGGCTTCTTCGCTTTTGCCACAGCGTTCGTGATGCCAGTGAATGAGCTTTTCCCCTTCCCAATCCATATTCGTAACTATCCCAAATAGCTTATACTTCTTCCCCTCTACTTGCATCGTTTGAAAGGGAAGTTTTAATTGTGACTCCACTCCCGGCAACTCCAGTTGTTCTGCCATTGCCTCCCGCTTTGCCAGATACCTATACTCAGGCCCTCTCTTGCTATGGCCAATTGCATTCGGTACAAAACACACTTCCGCCCACTTCCTGCCGGTCTTTTCCTTCTTCCCATTTACTATCTTGTATAAAGACTTCCATTCCGATTCTTCAACCTCTGCTACCGCCTTCTTAAACTCCTGCGTTACATCACAGCCTATGGCAAACTCTATCCGCCCAAAACGCTTGTTTTCTCCCATCTCACAATACTTTAGAAGATTATGCTGATAACCAGCCGTATCTGAACGCAGTCGAACCTTTTTTACCCCTGCCGGCAATAGTTCCAATGCTTCCTTAACTACCCGCAATTGCTCAAATCCTGCCGGTACATTGCCGTCTCTAAATTCCGTATGCAGCATTATTCCCTGCTCTGCCCACCACGTGTTAAACGGCTGGTATGATTTGTAGCCTTTGTAACTATAAAAGGCTTCCTCTTTATTTGTTGCTATAAGTGTTGCGTCTGTATCAAGCGTGGCTGTCTCTTCCTTCAATTGTCGGTTCGCAAAGGCTGCAATATCACTATTTATAAACGCAAATCCCCTCAAATATTGATTTGCTACCTGTATAAATGCTTTGCCTATCTCTCTATTGTCTTCCTGCTCCGCGTCATGAAATGCCTCCAAATATCGGAATATTGCTGACGGTGACGGGGCTGTGCGTGTCCTCTCCTTTCGCCATCTCCTCAATAATGCCCGGCGTACCTTGCGCTTTAAACCATGCATCTCCACCTTTTTTAAAACTTCACAAAATCCATCATCTGCTTCCACAACCTTCATGTCATCTACACAATCCCCACCTGCCAAATTTAACAGTATCAGCCCTATTACTATCTGTGCGTCTGTCCAACCCTGCCCCCCTTCTCGCACTTTTAAATGTCTCTGGATCGATTGTGTAAGCCTCATCTTATGGGCCAGATCCAGATATACCGGCAATCCTGCCAGGGCTGTCATTCCAGTTGTTTTTTTCTCTTCTTCGTACTTGAATGGTAATGCTCCTTGTGCCATAATGTTTCACCTCGTTGGTGATAGATTGTTTTATTCAAATCCATTATATCTTCCCTGTTCTCAGGGGCCAACGAGTTTTTTTATTTTTTTGATGGTGGATCAGGG
>JAFDAP010000040.1 GCA_019313765.1 Deltaproteobacteria bacterium
GCTATGAACGAAAACCCCATTATTTGTCATTTCGACCGAAGGGAGAAATCCTAAATCTCAACATTAACAATACAATAAGATTTCTCGCTACGCTCGAAATGACAGTTTTCTTAGTTTTCGGTCGGGCACTAATTAAAATGCATTATGGCTGACTACAATGCTTAAGGTGAACGGATGAAAATTAATTAAAAACCTCAAAAAAGGCAATTAAAATGACGGCCAATGAAATCCTGGATATGTTACATGGCACGCTTCATACGACAGGGATATACAACTTCCAATGGAATATCGTTGTTATGTGGTGTGTGGGCTTGCTGTTCATATACTTGGCTATTGCAAAAAAATATGAACCCCTTCTGTTGCTCCCCATCGGTTTTGGAATCTTTATCGTAAATTTTCCCCTTGTACCGCTCATGGGTCATTCCCACGGCCATGCCCAGCTCTTGCAGGTATTTTACCATTACGGGCTTGAATGGGAGATCATCCCCTGCATCATCTTTTTAGGCTTAGGGGCCATGACCGATTTCGGCCCGCTCATTGCCAATCCCAAGACCCTGCTTATAGGCGCGGGCGCACAATTAGGTGTTTTCATCACATTTACCGGCACCGTTCTGGTGGGCTTTACACTCAAGGAGGCCGCGTCCGTGAGCATCATTGGCGGGGCAGACGGACCCACGACCATTTATTTGACCCAACATCTGGCTCCACAGCTTTTAGGTCCCAATGCATTAGCTGCCTATTCTTACATGGCCATGGTGCCCCTTATTCAACCACCTATTATAAGATTGTTGACAAATGCCAGGGAAAGAAAGATTCGTATGCGCCAGTTGCGATCCGTATCAAGGCAGGAAAAGATCATTTTTCCCTTAGTCACTGCCGGCATCATCGCACTTCTCGTGCCTTCCGTCATCCCTTTAATGGGCATGTTTATGTTAGGCAACCTCATGAAAGAAAGCGGTGTTGTGGAGAGACTGACCGAATCGGCACAGGGCTCATTGATGAACATTGTGACCATCTTTTTGGGTATTTCAGTGGGTGCCACCATGCATGCGGACAAATTCCTGAGCTGGAAGCCGCTTTTTATTTTCAGCCTTGGTCTCATAGATTTTGGGGTCTGTACCATGGGCGGCATCCTGACCGTCAAGATTATGAATCTTTTTATCAAAGAAAAGATCAACCCCATAATCGGCGCGGCAGGGGTTTCCGCCGTGCCCATGGCGGCAAGGGTATCCCAGATGGTGGGCATGAAATATGACAAGACAAATCATCTTCTGATGCATGCCATGGGACCCAACCTTGCCGGAGTAATCGGGTCTGCGGCTGCGGCCGGTATGTTCATTGCAATGTTTGATTGATAGTAACTGGTCAGGTTCAGCGTTCAGGGGTTCACGGTTCAGGGTTGGATTGATGAAAGACAGGTTCGATTTTGAACCGAATGCAGAGTTCATCCGGTTCTTGCAGGACGCCGGGCGCTATTGGACACAAATCCGGAGTGGGTTCTATGTCGCCTAAGAAATATGAAGAAAATTCCAAAGCGATTAACCGTGAACTGTGAACCGTGAACCTTACAACCTGAGTTACGATTGATAAACAAAGCATCTTATAAGGTTGAAAAATGAAGAATCTAATAACTTTTTTTGTGCTATTGTGTTTATGTTATCCCTTTTCTGCCGGCGCGGAGGACTTTCTTGGGGCCCCTGTTATCCCGCAGGGGGAAGAGACCATTAGAACAGACGCCCGGTTGGAGTTGAAGACCCGGCTATCCCATGATCAGGTCGTTCTATTTTACAGGGAGGCCCTGAAAGGGTTTCAGGACATCAAATTCCGCGAGTGGGAGGACTCCACTTATATAGAAGACGATGGAAAACTCAAGTGGCATTCCATTACCATCTCAAAAGGGGATGAAAAGGGAACCACCGTCACCATTGTGAAGGACAACTGGACCTGGATTATCGGGACCCTTGTTCTCAGATATATCGGCGTTTTTGCGGTCCTTATGATCCTGTTTATAGGGATGTCAGTTTCAGGGAAAATTATATCAGGTATTGTCAAAAAAAAGGAGGCGGGAAAGGCAGTGAGTTAAAGGGGAACGTTTCCATGCTTTCTCTCGGGTATGGAAGTCCTTTTGGTTTGAAGCATGGTCAGGGCCTTGATCAGCCTTGGCCTGGTATTTTCCGGAAATATTATCTGATCAATGTAACCCAGTTCCGCGGCCCTGAAGGGGCTGGCAAAATTATTCCTGTACTCTTCAACTAATCTCTCCCTGGTTGATCCCGGATCATCTGCCTCGGAAATCTCTTTTTTGAAGATAATGTTGGCTGCCCCGTCAGGTCCCATTACAGCGATCTCGGCGGTCGGGTAGGCATAGTTGATATCGGCTGCAAGGTGTTTGCCGGACATGGCAATATAGGCCCCGCCGTAAGCCTTGCGGGTGACCACCGTCATCTTCGGGACCGTGGCTTCGGAATATGCGTAAATGATCTTGGCGCCATGCTTGATGATGCCCCCGTATTCCTGGTTTATTCCCGGCAGATATCCCGGAACATCCACAAACGTAATTAGGGGAAGATTAAAGGCGTCACACGTCCGGACAAACCTGGCGCATTTTACAGAGGCGTCGCAATCCAGACAGCCCGCTAAAAATTTGGGCTGGTTGGCGATAATTCCCACGGCAATGCCGCTCAGACGGCCAAAGCCGACTACCATGTTTTTTGCATAGTGTTTCTGGACCTCTGAGAACTCTTTGTTATCCAATACCGTGCGGATGATTTCCTTTATATCATATGGCAGCCTGGGATTTGCGGGCACTATTTCGTTCAGCGATGCATCGGTACGATCAGGATCATCTGTACATTCCACTATAGGTGTGATCTCGCGGTAATTCTGGGGCAGGTATGAGAGAATCTCTTTAACCCTGTCAAGGGCTGCCTGGTCCGAATCCTCGGCAAAGTGGGCCACACCGCTTTTGGTGTTATGGGTCATGGCGCCACCGAGTTCCTCCGCGGTAACCTCCTCGGATGTGACCGCCTTGATGACCTGAGGACCTGTGATAAACATGTTGCTGCTCTTTTTGACCATGATGGTGAAATCAGTGAGGGCCGGCGAATAAACTGCACCCCCTGCACACGGTCCCATTATCACCGATATCTGAGGGATGACCCCGGAACTCCAGACATTTCTTTTGAATATTTCCCCGTAGCCTCCAAGGCTCCTGACCCCTTCCTGGATCCTGGCCCCTCCAGAGTCATTCAATCCGACCATGGGCGCACCACTTCTAATGGCCAGGTCCATGACCTTGCAGACCTTATCCCCGAACGGGCCGCTCAGGGAGCCCCCGAATACCGTGAAATCCTGGGCAAAGAGAAAAACCGTTCTCCCGTTTATAGTGCCGTAACCTGTCACCACGCCATCGCCGGGAATCTTATTTTTCTCCATGCCAAAATCGTGGCACCTGTGGACGACAAACTTGTCAATTTCCTGGAAACTGCCCTTATCAAGAAGATAATCTATCCGTTCCCTTGCTGTCTGTTTCCCTTTGGCGTGCTGCTGGTCAATGCGTTTTTGACCGCCACCTAACTCCGCCTCAAGGTTTCTATTCTCCAGTTCCTTGATCTTGTCTTCCATGTCCATAAATGGACCTCCCGGCATAAAACCCATATGCAAAAAAAGATTGATTGAAAAATCAGATAAGAAAGTAACATGGCAAGAAGTCTGTCCGATAACAGGCTTCTGCTATGACCGTCTGTAGGCTCCAACGAGGTTTCTTGGCTGACTCAAAACATTCTCAAAGTTGTCTAACGGTAATCCCTCGGGCGTTTTGGGACTACCTGACTCGATCAAAGTTCATGGTCTTCGACCTGTCTTCTAAATTTTCCCTCGGCCTCTTGACGAAACTATTTTCAGCCCTGATCCTATTGCTTTTAAACAAACGGACTTCAAAGAATGATGCTTTTTATAAGCTAACGTATTGTGCAAAAAGGTTTTTTTACTTAAAAAATCACTCAAGCACGATCATAACGGCTTCCGCTTCCATGGTGTCGCCTTTTTTGCATTTTATCTCTTTTACCGTGCCGGACGCTTCCGCGACTATAGGCAATTCCATTTTCATGGCCTCAAGGATAATGACCTCGTCTCCATCATTTACCGTATCACCCACGTTCACTTTCACTTCAAGCACCTTTCCACCCATGGGGGCTATGATTTCACTCACGACAACTACCTCCTGAAATTATATATTTTTCAAACCGTCCGCCTTTGCCCTGAAATGACTTCCCCAGTTCCCATTTAAACCGCCGAAGAAGCCTAATTTTCAAGACATTTCTGTAAGGCTGCCCTATAATATTTAACACACCCCCTTTGTCAAGAACAATATGTGAAAAACCGCTCAATTCGTCTGAAAACACGGGGGTGCTCTCCAGACCGACCTGATGTCCAAATTTTTGAGCAAAGTCCTGAAAATTAGGGGGATTGCAGTCACTAAATAAATAGCTTCTACTTGAAAGAACAATCAAGGAGACATAATTCTTGACATAACCTGCTAAATTATATAAACTTATATTAATAGATTTTTAAAAAATAGAAAATTAGGGTAATAAGGTATAAAATCCATTGATTAGGAGAACCTACTCCTTTTTCGACTTTGAAAAGGCCTAAGGAGGACAACTATGCCGATCTTTCTCTGGGTTGCACAAACAAAAAAGGGTAAAACCCTCAAAGGTGAACTGGAAGCTGCCGATGAAAAAATCGCCCTTTCTCAACTGAAGCGGCGCAATCTGACGGTTACCAAAATAAAGCCCAAGCCAAAAGATCTCTTTGCCGGTGTTGCGTTCATGCAACCCAAGGTCTCTAAAAAAGATATCGTGATATTCACGAGGCAGTTCTCCACCATGATTGATGCAGGCCTTCCCCTTGTCCAGGGGCTCAATATTCTTGCCGATCAAAATGAGAACTTGACGTTCAAGAGAATTCTCAAACAGATCACAAAGGATGTTGAAGGCGGTTCAACCCTTGGTGAGGCCCTGGGAAAGCACCCAAAGCAATTTGATGATCTTTTTGTGAATCTTGTAGCCGCAGGCGAGGTTGGAGGTATTCTGGATACCATTTTGCAGCGTTTGGCTGCCTATATCGAAAAGGCTGAAAAACTCAAATCCCAGATCAAGGGTGCCATGACCTACCCCATAGTGGTCGTGGCCATTGCAATACTGGTCATCGCCGTGATCCTTGTTTTTGTTATACCTGTTTTTGAAGACATGTTTTCGAGCTTTGGCTCGGCCTTGCCAGTACCTACTCAGATCGTTGTTGCCATGAGTGACTTTCTGAAAGGTAATATACACTGGGTCATTTTGGGCATCATCGGTTTTGT
This sequence comes from Deltaproteobacteria bacterium, assembly GCA_019313765.1. Classification (GTDB taxonomy): domain Bacteria; phylum Desulfobacterota; class DSM-4660; order Desulfatiglandales; family Desulfatiglandaceae; genus JAIOSR01. The sequence continues at coordinate 5,363 of JAFDAP010000040.1, forward strand.
GATCGCCTTCAAGCAGTATAGAAAATCCAAAGGGGGAAGGAGAACTACGGACGCCATTTCCCTGAAACTGCCCGTATTCGGGGACCTGCTCAGAAAATCGGCTGTCGCGAGATTCACAAGGACCCTCGGTACCATGATCCAGAGCGGTGTCCCGATTTTGGATGCCCTGGAGATCGTGGCCAAGACCTCAGGCAATGTCATATTAGAAGAGGTGATCTTCGATGTTCGCGCCAGTATTGCCGAAGGGCAGACCATTGCCGAACCGCTTGGGGAGACCGATATATTCCCCCGTATGGTAGTGCAGATGATCTCCGTGGGCGAGGCCACGGGCGCATTGGATACGATGCTCGAAAAAATCGCTGACTTTTATGACGATGAGGTGGACGCAGCCGTAGATGCCCTCACCTCAATGTTAGAACCCCTGCTTATGGTATTCTTAGGCGGTTCCATAGGCGGACTGGTTGTAGCCATGTATCTGCCCATCTTCAAGATGGCAGCAGCGATGGGATAATCACTGTCACATGATCAGCTCTGAGCCGAAAATTATTCAGTCGGAGCTCTCCGGTCGCCTACTGTCCCTCATGTTCCTGAGGGTTATTTTTGTTTCCCTCCTTTTAGGCGCTTCCATATTCATACGTGTCAAAGAGACCCAGACATTCTTCGGCCATATCCAGACGTTTCATTACCTGCTTATAGCCATTGTCTATTTTTTGACATTTGTCTATGCATTAGTCTTAAAATATTCAAAGAAGCTTTTCTGGTTTGCCTATCTCCAGCTCCTGCTTGATGTCGTATTCGTAACTGCCGTTTTATACTCTACCGGTGGGATAGAGAGCATATTTTCTTCCCTCTATTTCCTGTGCATTATCTACGGCAGCATTATGCTCTATCGCAAGGGAGGGGTGATGGTTGCCTCCTTGAGCAGTATTCTCTATGGCCTGCTGTTAGACCTTCATTATTATGGAGTTATACATCCCTTAGGGAGCCGGTTGAGTTATCCCGAGCAATATCAAAGTTCTTACCTGTTTTTTATAATACTCGTTAATATTGTTGCGTTCTATGTCGTGGCGTTTCTCAGCAGTTATGTGTCTGAGCAGGCGAGAAAAAGCAGCGTTGAACTGAAGGCCAAACAAATCGATGTGGACAAGCTGGAGATTCTTAATGAAAGCATTATCAACAGCATTACCGCAGGCCTGATTGCTATAGACGGCCACAACAGGATTATCCTCTTCAACCCGGCTGCCGAGGAAATTTTCAAGATCGATGCCAAGGGAGCCTTTGGCCTGCAGGTCAAGGATGCGCTTCCTTTTCTTAATGATTTCCTGCCGGATGGGGCAATCCCAGCCATTAAGGGGACAGGAAAGTTCCCGCTGTTTGTGGATCTTCCATATTTGAAACCGGGTGGCGAAAAGGTGCATCTTCGTCTTTCCATATCCCCCCTTCGGCTTCTTTTGGGAGGTCAGGAAGGGCATATCCTCATATTTCAAGACCTGACCGAGATCAAAAAGATCGAGGAAGAGATGAAAAAGGTGGAAGGCCTGGCCATGATTGGTGAGCTTGCAGCAGGAATTGCCCATGAGATAAGAAATCCAATGGCCTCCATCAGCGGATCAATCCAGATGTTAAAAGATGGACTGGAGGAAGATGATGTCAACAGTCGGCTCATGGAAATTGTATCGAGAGAGATTAATCGGTTAAACCACCTGGTTAATGACTTCCTTCTTTTTGCCAGACCCAAGAAGGCAAAACTTGAGAAGTTTGACTTGAACCAGTTGATCCTTGAATCCTTGGAGCTTTTTAAGAACAGCCGGCACCGGACAGACGATATTGAGGTCCATACGGATTTTCATGGTCCCATAATTCTTGAATCTGATCCCGAACAGGTCAGGCAGGTGTTGTGGAATCTTTTTTTGAATTCCTGCGAAGCCATGTCTCACGGTGGCTCATTGCATGTTTTGACCGGTGTCGAACAGGATACATCACAAGCGGACGCGAAAAGGGCAAGTATCTCTATCCGTGATACAGGGAGCGGGTTTGACGAGAAGGCCCTGTCGCAGCTCTTTGTCCCTTTTTTTACTACAAAGGAAGGGGGTTCGGGCTTGGGTTTGGCGACAGTAAAGCGCATAGTGGAAGGCCTTCAGGGGGAAGTTCATGGGGGCAATCATCCTGAAGGAGGCGCTGAAATCGCCATCTCATTCCCTGTATCTCCCTCTAATTTTACTCCTCGGCAAGAAAATTAAACAATGATGTCCATATTAGACCAACATTGGTTCTCGAAAATCAGCCGTCCAAGCCGCTACCTCGGAGGTGAAGTCAATTGCGTACGCAAAGATCCCGCCCACACGGAGGTGTCCATTGCGCTTGCCTTTCCTGATGTGTATGAGGTGGGTATGTCCCACCTGGGTTTGAAGATACTTTACCATATCCTTAACGGCCGGCCATGGCTGGCCGCGGAAAGGGTATTTACGCCTTGGGTCGACCTTGAAAATGAATTGAGACGTCGAAAGATTCCTCTCGCCGGCTTAGAATCCCATAAACCCCTCTCAAGCTTCGACATCGTGGGTTTCAGCCTTCAGCATGAGCTTTGTTATACCAATGTCTTAAATATGCTTGATCTTTCCGGAATTCCCGTGCTTGCATCAGAAAGGGATGATGCGGCTCCCCTTATCATTGCGGGAGGCCCGGCGTGTTTTAATCCGGAACCTGTGGCCGATTTTTTTGATGTTATGGTGATCGGGGATGGCGAGGCCGCGGCCCTTGAAATATGCAGGACGGTCCGTGAAGCGAACAAACGGAAAGCAAAGCGCAAAAAAGAGCTGCTTTCACAATTATACCATATCAAGGGAGTATATGTTCCATCCTATTTTTCCGTTCATTACAATCCTGACGGGACCGTCCATAATGTTGAACCCTTAAGGCCTGATTACCAGTACGTGGAAAAGGCAGTCCTGCCCGACATTGATGATTTTCCCTATCCCGACCGCCAGCTGGTCCCTTTTACTGAGCTGGTTCATGATCGTTTGGCTGTAGAGATTGCCCGCGGGTGCACACGCGGCTGCCGGTTTTGCCAGGCAGGCATGATATACCGTCCGGTACGAGAACGAAGTCCTGAATCCGTCCTCAGGAAGGTCGAAAGCGGCTTAAGGCTCACAGGCTACGAGGAGCTTTCCCTGCTGTCCTTGAGTACCGGAGATTATAGCTGTATTGAATCTCTCCTAAAGGTCTTGATGGATACCCAATCTAAGGAAAAGGTTGCCGTAAGCCTTCCATCCCTGAGGATGGACAGCTTGAGCCCTTTATTGATCGAACAGGTGAAGAGGGTCAGAAAAACAGGCTTCACGTTGGCACCGGAGGCAGGCAACGACCGGATGAGAAGGATCATAAACAAAGGGCTCACCCAAGAAGAGATCCTGGAAACGGCAAGGGCCATTTACGGGGCGGGGTGGAAGTTGATAAAGCTTTACTTCATGATAGGGCTCCCCTTAGAGGAGGAGATAGATCTTGAGGATATCGTCGGACTTTCCAGAAGGATTATGCGCTTTGCCGGAAAGAATGGAAAGCGTGCCAGGCTGAACGTCAGTATTACCACTTTTGTGCCCAAATCTCATACCCCGTTTATGTGGGAGCCCCAAATCCTTTTTCAGGAAAGTCACAGGAGAATAAATCTGATCCGGGAAGGGCTCAAGTCAGGTAATGTTCGGGTTAAATGGAATCAGCCCGAATTAAGCTGGTTGGAGGGGGTTTTTTCAAGGGGTGACAGGAGGCTTTCAAGGGTCCTTATGGAGGCACGCAGGCTGGGTGCGAAATATGATGCCTGGACTGAGCATTTCCGAATGGAGACCTGGGAAGAGGCATTCAGGTGCGCGGGATTGGATCCGAGCTTTTATCTTTACCGTAAAAGGTCCTTTGACGAGGTCCTCCCCTGGGACCACATACATTCCGGGGTCACCAAAGCCTATCTCAAGAG
>JAFDAP010000041.1 GCA_019313765.1 Deltaproteobacteria bacterium
CCGAAAACAAGGAGTCAAGTCAAGCCATGCGCTGGATCTGTTGTTTAACGGCAAGTTGCCCGATTTTCTTGTGTAGATGGTCCTATAAACATAAAATTCGCTGAATAGTTACCTCAAAATAATCTTCAAAGATGAAAATTACCAGGTGGAATTTGCTTTGAGTGGTTCGGAAGGGCTTGAGCGCATCAGGGGCGAGGTCCTGGACCTGGTTCTTCTGGACCTGCGCATGCCGGACATGGACGGCTACAAAGTCCTTGAAGAACTCCAGAAGAGCGATGACCTTAAAGACCTGCCGGTAATGATTATTACGGCCGCTGATCTCACAGAAACTGAAAAAAGGGCATTAGGCAAAAATGTGAAGGGAGTGATTACAAAGGGTCGGATAGACAGGAGCGAGCTTCTTGCCAGGATAAATAAGTTCCTGTATGGACCGGAAAGAACGGCTTATCCCCGCATGCCGAAGGTGTCTGCGGGAGGTCCTGTAAAGATTTTAATAGCTGAAGACAGGCATGACAACATGATTCTAATCAAGGAGACATTGAGATCAACAGGTTATGCAGTCTATACCGCAACGAACGGGCAGGAGGCCATTGATATTGCAGAGAAAGAAAGGCCGGATCTGATCCTGATGGATATGCAGATGCCGGTCATGAGCGGTTTTGAGGCAACCAGGCAAATAAGAGAAACAGAAGGTTTAAAGGATATTCCGATCATTGCCCTTACAGCCAGGGCCATGAAAGGCGATGAGGAAAAGGCCCTTGCGGCCGGTTGCAGCGATTACCTGTCAAAGCCTGTGATGCCAAAGGACCTGCTCAGGAAGATAGAAGTATGGCTTCGGTATTAGTAGTCGAAGACAACAAAGATGTATCCTTCATGATATGTGAGACACTGAAATACCATATTGGCTGTAAAGTGACAGCGGCCATGGATGGTAAGGAATGTCTGAGGGCGGCCAGAGAAGAAGCGCCCGATGTGATCCTGCTCGACATACACATGCCAGGCATGGACGGGTTTGAGGTATGCAGGGTCCTGAAAGGGGATGAAGCAACAAGACATATCCCGATCATCTTTCTAACCGCAACGGCCCATGACCTGAAAAGCAAGATAAGGGGACTTGAAACAGGGGCGGATGATTACCTGGCACAGCCTGTTGATAACCTGGAGCTTGTCACGCGGGTCAAGGTCATGCTGAGGAAAAAACGGCTTATCGATGGGGATGGAGAAACGGGTCCTTCCGGGCCCAGGTTCTCCGCCGAAATGGTCCATGAACTCCGTACGCCTTTGACCAGCATCATTGGCATGGCCGAACTGATTCAAGACCCATTCTACGGAACCCTGACCGAAAAGCAGAAAGAGTTCGCACAAACAATCTCTAAGAATGGACACGAGCTTCTTAAGCTGATAAATGATCTTGAGAAATAAGGTAACCGTTCACCTTTGAACCCTGAACCGTAACTGGAACGTATAGGAATTTCCATTTTTGGAGCGGCGAAGCCGCGTTTAATAAAATCGTGAAACGATTTTATAACTTGCATAGATTTAGGAGGTCTGTATGTCCAGGATATTAGCAATTGACGACAAAGAGGATAATCTTACTGTCATTTCAGCGTTACTGGAGAACCGGATTCACAACTGCAATGTGATAACCGCACAATCGGGCGCCGAAGGCCTGAAAAAGGCAAAGGCTGAATCACCTGATACGATTCTGCTGGATATCAGGATGCCGGGAATGGACGGCTATGAGGTCTGTAAGAGGCTGAAAGAGGACGAGAGCACAAGACATATCCCCGTTATTATGCTTACGGCCGTCAAGATTGGATCCGGGGATCGCGTCAGCGGTCTTGAGGCCGGGGCCGATGCCTATTTAGCCAAACCTGTTGACGAATCCGTACTGATTGCACATGTTAACGCGACGTTGAGGATAAAAAGGGCGGAAGACGCCCTGCGAAAGCAAAAAGATTCACTGGAAGAGATTGTGCAGGAAAGGGTGAGGGAACTGCGGGAGTCGGAGGAAAGATATCGCTTCCTTGCTGAGAATGCGCGCGATGTCATCTGGACCATGGATATGGACCTGATGTTCACCTATATCAGCCCCTCTGTCATATCTCTGTGTGGTTACAGCGTTGAAGAAATCATAAACCGGAAACTGGAAAAATTCATAACCCCCGCCTCTTTTGAAGTTGCCACACAAGTTATTGAAGAAGCGCCGGCCGTGGAAAAACTGGGGGAGAAGGACCGCGGCGAGACATGGATGATGAAGCTTGAAATAATTTGCAAGGATGGCTCCACCGTGTGGACAGAAACGGCGACGGGTCCTGTGTACGATAAGAATGGCCGGGCTGTCGAGATTCTCGGAATCACGCGAGACATTACTGAAAGGAAACGGGCAGAAGAAGAAAAAGCGAAACTTCAAGCCCAATTCCAGCAAGCCCAGAAGATGGAATCCATCGGCACCCTTGCTGGTGGCGTTGCCCACGATTTCAACAACCTGCTTATGGGTATACAGGGATATGTCTCTTTAATGCTCATGGGTGTTGACTCAACGCATACCCATTATGAGATGCTAACAGGCATAGAGGAGCAGGTTCAAAAAGGAGCGGAACTTACAAGACATCTGTTAAGCTTTGCAAGGGGAGAAAAATATGAGGTCAATCCCACCGACCTGAATGAGCTGATAAAGAAGTCTTCCAGTATGTTTGGTCGCACAAAGAAGGAGATTAAGATCCATAGAAAGTATCAGAAAGATATCTATACGGTAGATGTGGACCGGGGTCAGATTGAGCAGGTTTTGATGAATCTTTATGTCGATGCCTGGCAGGCCATGCCCGATGGAGGAGAGTTATATCTCCAGACAGAAAATGTCACCCTTGATGAAAATTACATTGAACCTTTTCAAGTGGAGCCGGGGAAATATGTGAAAATATCTGTTACGGACACAGGAGTCGGCATGAATGAGGAAACTCAGCAGAGGATATTTGAGCCCTTCTTTACCACAAAAGAGATGGGCAAAGGCACGGGGTTAGGATTAGCCTCTGCTTATGGCATTATTAAGAACCATGATGGGTTTATCAATGTTTACAGTAAAAAAGGTGAAGGAACAACCTTCAAATTCTATCTGCCGGCCTCAGAAAAGGAAGTGGTGGAAGAAAAGGAGTCAGGTGGGAAAGTCTTAAAGGGTTCTGAGACCGTTCTATTGGTGGATGATGAGGATGTGATTGTTGACGTAGACGAACAGTTTTTGCAGAAGATGGGCTATGCGGTATTAATAGCCAGGAGCGGGAAAGAGGCAATTGAGATATATGAAAAGGGTAAAGACAAGATTGATCTAATCATTTTGGACATGATTATGCCTGACATGAGCGGGAGAGAAAGCTATGGCAGAATAAGGGAGATCAACCCTGATGTAAAAGTTCTTCTTTCAAGTGGATACAGCATAAATGGTCAGGCCACACAGATATTGGAACAAGGCTGTAATGGTTTCATTCAGAAACCATTCAACATGAAGGGTCTGTCACAGAAGTTAAGGGAGATTCTGGATAATTAAAAACTTATTGAGCTATTACATTCTCCCCGAGTTTGACATTGTGTCAAAATCCTGACTGGTTTCTTCATGGGTTTCCGCCTATGGGTTCCGACCATCAGGTTTGCCGTTTAATATGACATTATATTTCTGTATGGCCGGATTCCAAACCTCATGAAAATGTTCCCCAAAAAACGTCTGTGCCAGGACAAACCTGTTATGGCTTGAACCTGCGCCCCTCATTTTTTTGTCCCAGGAGTCTTGAAAAGCCCGCAGTCTACTTCGCTTGCCTTCATCTTTTACACTGTTAATAAGCTCATCAATCATCTCTTTTCTTTCCCGCTCAAAGGCCAACCTGTCCGTTTTAAATAACTTAGAGAGCCTGGCATGCCTTTCTAATGAAGCTTTTTCCCTTTTCTCCTTTTCCTTCTGCCACTTCAAACTTTCCATTATCTATCCGTACCTGCTCAATATTTTAGGGTCTTCATCCTCTCACCCCTGTATCGAGTACGGGGCAGGCTCTGACCTCTTTCCTTCTCAGTATTCGTTGTCCGGTATTAGGTTACGCTGCTCTTTTCGTCTGCCGTCAATCGGTTGCGATCATCCTTTATTAATCTCGGAATCGCTTTGGATGAACGGCGGAGTTGATTTTTTAGATCATATTCCTCTTCCTTTGGCAGCTTTGGCAAAACCTTTTTAAACACCACAAGCATTGCTTTATAGGTGCCCTGATAAACATCCAAGTCGTGAAAACTCTTTATTGGCTTTTTGATTTTGTCCATAGCCGCTCCACGAACCCCGATACGAGTTGCGCAACCGCAACCGTTTGACTAAACCGAAATGCCAAAAAAATTCTCAAAAAGATATACGTCCATTTGTCACAAAAATACTTTCTTACAAGCTGTATCTTACTATATACAACCTATTGTGGTGTAAGTCAATAAAAATACAATATCCATGATTCGACCTACCTGCCCCACCTGATTCACCCGGCCCGCTTCTCCCCGAGGCATAGGATCGTGCCTCTACCCTCCGGCCTGGAAGCCCTACGGGCTGGAAGCGAAGCCGGAGGCCAGCCCGTATGGTAGGGCATACTCTCCGGAGGACTTTTAGCGCCCATGGAAAGGGCTTTCTGCAGTAAAGGAAGACAAGTGGAATGAAAATTGCAATTATTTTTACCAAAGATTAACAGGTAAAGATCCGGGGCCGGAGGGCCCGGCTTTGGGTTTGCCCCATAGGTGCAGATTCTGGCGCAAACCTGCCACCCATTCCGGAATAAACCTGCCACTAATTCCGGGTGAAACCTGCCACCCATTCCGGAGAAAAGTTTACCACTTTTTGTCATATTTCCGGAATCCTTAAAACATTCAATAACCCATCCTTTTCCTCTTTAAAAATGAACTAATATCTCCTTTTTAAAAATACTTCAGAAGAGGAGATATAAATGGCGCGAAAGAGGATAAGTATGAAAAAGATTCGTGATATTATACGGTTAAAAGAAACCAGTGACTTGAGTGAAAGGAAAATAGCCAAAGCACTCAACATTTCTCGACCGGTAGTAGCACAGTATATTAGCGATTTCAGATCATGTGGGCTTACGTATGAACAGGCTAAAACTATTCCTGACAGCCAGCTCCTTGACCTGTTTCAAAAGAGGAAGAGTGAAAAATCCGTTAAATATGAGAAACTTATAGGGGAGTTCCCCAAGTTTATACAGGAGCTCAAGAAGACCGGCGTAACTTTGATGACACTGTGGAACGAGTATCAACAAGAGAATCCTGATGGATACAGCTATTCACAGTTCTGTTATCATTTTCAGGTCTGGCGGAATGCATCTAAGCTCACCATGCATATTGAACACAAGGCCGGGGATAAGATGTTTGTTGACTATGCAGGCAATAAGCTTTCAATCGTGGATCGAAAGACCGGCGAGATCCGCCCTGTAGAAGTCTTTGTGGCTATCCTTGGGGCCAGCCAGTTGACCTATGTGGAGGCATCTGTAAGCCAGAAATCTGAAGACTGGATCAGATCCAACGAAAACGCCTTCCTGTACTTCGGAGGAGTTACCCAGGCAATTGTGCCGGACAACCTAAAATCCGGTGTAACCCATAGCCACAAATATGAACCTGGAATCAATTTCATGTTTGAGGATTTTGCTGATCATTATCAAACGGTTGTCCTTCCAGCCCGTGTTCGCCGCCCACAAGATAAGGCGCTTGTAGAAAACGCCGTAAGGCTTGTTTATCAGAGGATCTATGCTCCGCTAAGGAACAGGACCTTCTTCTCGATAGAGGAACTCAACGAGGCCATATGGGACCTGCTAGAGCGGCATAACAAAATACAGTTCCAACGTTTGAAGATTTCAAGGAGAGGCCTTTTTGATAACATTGAGAAAGCGGCTCTCAAACCCCTCCCAAAAGAGAGATATGCCATAAAGCAGTGCCGAGAACTTACGGTACAATTCAATTACCATGTTGAACTGAGGGAAGACCGACATTATTACAGCGTGCCATGGCAGCTAAAAGGAAAGCGTGTCCGGGTCATCTATGATGACAGGAATGTGGCGATATATTACGACAATATAAGAATAGCTCAACATAGAAGGGACCGTACCCCAAACGACTATACAACATTGCACACTCATATGCCGCCCAACCACAGATATTACGCTGAATGGAGCCCGTCGCGTTTTATTCGATGGGCGCGATCTATAGGAGATAATGTCGCGGAAACGATCAAAGTAGTTCTCAAGAGTCGGAAACACCCGGAACAGGCCTTCAAGACCTGTATGGGCATCCTTAATCTTGTAAAAGAGCATGAACCAGACAGACTGGACAAGGCTTGCGAGAAAGCCCTTGACCTCGGCTTTTATTCATATAAACGGATAAAAAATATACTTGATAGAGGTCTGGAAAAAGATCTCTTTGCAGAGCCAAAAGAGCATTACATTTCTTCCCACGAAAACCTTCGAGGAAGTAAATACTATAGATAACTAATGGAGATCCCTATGAATAACAATCAAGCCACATTACAGAAACTTGGACAGATGAAACTTTATGGAATGGCAAGGGCCTTCACAAACACTATGGAAGCGGGCACTAAAAACCAATTTACAGCCGATGAACTCATCTCTCACTTAGTTGATGCTGAGTGGGATGACCGTTACAATCGTAAGCTCACGCGCCTTTTAAAAGGAGCCAGGTTCCGATATAAGGCTTCTTTTGAAGAGATTGACTTCACAATAAACAGGGGCCTTGATAAGAATCAGTTACTTCGTCTTTCTAACTGTCAGTGGATAGAATCTCATCAGGACTGTATCGTGACGGGGCCAACAGGAGCAGGAAAAAGTTTCATCGCCTCGGCATTAGGGCATCAGGCCTGTATGTATGGGTTCAAGGTGCTTTATTACCCTTCTTCAAAATTGTTCGCCCATTTAAAATTATCCAGGGCAGATGGGAGTTATCTAAAAGAGCTCACAAAGATACTGAAAATGGATGTCACCATTTTGGATGATTTCGGCCTTGAGACTCTTGATGCTCATAGCCGACTCACGCTGTTGGAAATACTTGAGGATCGGCATGGTCGAAGATCATCGGTATTTGTATCTCAATTACCGGTAGCCAAATGGCATGAAGTTATCGGTGATCCGACAATAGCAGATGCAATCTGTGATCGGATCATTCATAATGCTCATAGAATCGAACTGAAAGGAGAATCAGTGAGAAAAGTGTACGCAAATAATTGACGAAAACCTGCCACTTTGGTATGGCTGTCGTTAAGGAATTGGATAGGGTGTTAAGTGGTAAAGTTATTTCCAGAACAGGTGGCAGTTTTCACCGGAATCTGGAATAGGTTCTTTTTCAAAAAACAACTCAATACCTTTGGTATTTTTCGTTATTCGGTTGCGCTGCTGGTTTCGTCGAGCGTTATCGGGTTGCGGTGGTTCTTGTGTGATTTCCTAATTTGCTTTGTAGGTTTGTTCGTAACCGACACACGAATCCCGAAACGAGTTGCGCAACCGCAACCATTTGACTCAACTGATTTTCATTTTGAACGGCAGAGCCTACTGACTCTGACCTCCCGCTGAACATCAGCGGGAATCTTCGACTGGCCCTGAGGACCAGGTTTTAAAAGCCGAATAAAGAGAGGAATGTGTATGAACGAAAAAATCCTTGTTATCAGTGATAGGAAAAGCGACTGCGAGCTTTTTGAACAGATACTTGGGCCCAAAGGATTCGATTTAGAGAGCATGTGTCTTGCTGAAGAAATTGAGGTAGCAATTCTCAAGGATGCTTACGCTGCCGTCCTTGCAGATTACGATTTAATTGGAAACAGAATATATGACTGGCTTGGGTTTTTTCAGGAAAGCAGGTGCAGGGCCTGTTTCATCCTCTATGGAGACAAAATCGAATCGGATAATATAGCGGATATACTTCAAAAAGGGGCTTTTGGCCTTATTCCGCGATCCCTTCTTTCCGAACGCCTCCATGATACAGTGTTAGGAGGACTGGAAAATAGAAAGGCATTTGTTGATATTCTGGGAATGGTGGATGCGCTGAGGGATGTCAACGAAACCCTTGAAAAAGAAAAAGATGCCCTCAGGAAGAAGAATCAGGAGTTGGGTTTCATTAACCGGCTTAGCAGCGAGGTAGCATACGATCTTAACTGGGATAGGATTCTCCCAAGAATCCTGAGCGCTGGCCTTCAGCAGGTTGCCGAACTTGAGTTGTTCTGTATACTTTACCGAATCGGCGCCAGATGGAAACTGGCCCTGCACTTATCAGGAAAGGAAATCAATAAAGAGACATTGGAAAGGTTAAAGGAAGATATGGATCTTCATCTGTATCCGGCAAATATTAGAGTCTCTTCCTCAGACCCTATTTCTTTTTCCAGCCAATGCATCCGGCCTTTGAGTTTAGCCGGAAAGGTTTTGGGCATGCTTGTTATTGTTCCCCAGGGGGGGACGGAACCCAAAAAGGGTTTGCAAGAGTTAATGTCAACAATCTCCAATATCTTAGCCATGTCCTTGAAGAACGCTCAGGAATATAACAGACTAAAAGAGATGGCGATTACGGACGGCCTTACCGGAATCTACAACCACAAAGGGCTTAGACAGCTTATGCAGAGGGAGTTTCAAAGGACAAGAAGGTACAATAAACCCCTTGCCCTGATTATGGTCGATGTGGACAACTTTAAGTCTGTTAATGATTTTTTTGGACATCAGGCGGGCGATTGTGTCTTGAGGGAACTGGCAGGGTGCTTGAAGAGATCTGTGAGACAAACTGATATAGTGGCCAGGTACGGGGGAGACGAATTTGCAATTCTTCTTCCGGAAACTGATATGGAGAAGGCGGAAATGCTTGTGAAAAGGATTTTGCACACCATCAGGAATCATGCCTTTGAATGGAGATCTGAAAGGATCAAGGTTGAGATAAGTCACGGAATTTCAACTACCCTTGAGATCGAGAAAGGGCAGGATGAGGAAGAATTGATCCACATGGCTGACTCCAGGCTTTACCATCTGAAGAGGTCAAGTACTTTGTTGCGTTTAGCGTCAAGAGAGGCATAGTCATTTATCGAAGAAATGCTGGAAATGGTTCTAATCTATATCCTGCTAAAGAAAATTGGAGAATCTGCCGATAAAGGAATTAGGGAAACCATTGAAAAGCAAAAGGAATCCTGAAGATGAAAAACAGAGAGATATTGGTCGTAGATAACGATCAGGTCATGCTGAAATTCATGACAAATTTTCTTAATAAAAATGGCTTCCATGTTCGTACCGCAGAAAATGGCCTTTCCGC
>JAFDAP010000042.1 GCA_019313765.1 Deltaproteobacteria bacterium
GGTATTCTTAAGCCCCGTGTAGATGACCTCCATTCCCGCTTCCTTCAGGGCCTGCGCTATAATCAGGCCGCCCCGATCATGGCCGTCAAGCCCTATCTTAGCCACCAAAACCCTGATGGTATGATTTTTCATTTCTCATTCCCTCTCATACGAACCATTAAATGCCGGTCAGATGGCTTTTTTCGTCAAAACTCCCCCATCTTTCCTTATATACGTCCCATAGTTCCCGCAGGGTGGCATAGGCTTTTGCAGCCTCCATGGTGGTGTCCATGAGGTTTTCGTCCCTAAAGGCTGCCTCCCGCAACTTGTCAAGGGTCCTGTCCACGGCGGACTGGTCTCTACTGGCCTTCAAATCCTCAAGACTCTGAACCATGCGCCTCTCGAATCCCTCATCGATCTCCAGGAGATTCGGCTCTGCTTCCTCGTCTTCTATAAAGTCATTGACTCCGACAATGATCTCTTCCTTTTTCTCCACCTTAGTCTGATATGCAAAGGCCGACTTAGTCACTTCGCTCTGGATGTAGCCGTTGTCGATGCACTCGATCACCCCGCCGCGCTTATCGATTTCTTCGATATAGGCCATGGCCTCATCTTCAATATCCTTGGTGAGGGATTCCACAAAAAAGCTTCCCGCCATCGGGTCCACCGTGTTGGCAACCCCTGACTCATGGGCAATTACATGCTGGGTCCGTACAGCCAGTTTTACGCTTTCCTCGGTGGGCAGCGCCATGGCTTCGTCAATGGAATCCGTGTGAAGCGACTGGGTGCCGCCAAGCACTGCGGCGAGGCCCTGAATGGCCACTCGGACCGCATTGTTCATGGGCTGCTGCGCCGTAAGGGAGACCCCGGATGTCTGGGTGTGAAACCGTAGCTGCATGGAGCGAGGATTCTTGGCCTTAAACCTCTCTTTCATGATGCGGGCCCAGATTCTTCTGGCAGCACGGTATTTTGCAATTTCCTCAAAAAAATCATTATGGGCGTTCCACATGAACGACAGCCTCGGTCCAAAGGTATCTACATCCATGCCCCTCTCGATAAAGGCATTTACGAACTCAATTCCGTCTGAGAGGGTGAATCCCACCTCCTGGGCCGCGGTGCAGCCCTTTTCCCGGATCTGATACCCAACGATGCTTATGGGGTACCACAGCGGCATGTATTTGGTCGCGTGCTCCACCACATCAACGGTAAGCTTTAGTTCCGCCCGTCGGGGAATAACCCGCACATTGGCTGCCACATCCCGACAGATGCTGTCGTTCTGGTAGGTGCCCCGAAGCTGATCCGGCCTAAAGCCCTGCTTCTCCGCCACTGCGATGTACATGCATGGGATGGGCGGGTAGGCAATGACCAGGGAGGAACTCACATCCCCAAGCGGGATACCATCAAAGAGCGCCTCCATATCCTCCAGGGAATTTACCGGAACGCCGTCTCGACCAATCTCTCCCCTGGAAAGCGGATGGTCTGAGCCCAGCCCATTGATGGTGGGCAGGTCAAATGCGACATTCAATCCGGGAGCACCGGATTTCATCAGGTACTTGAGCCTCTCATTGCTCTTGCTTGGGTCCCCAAAACCCATAAACTGCCTGACTGTCCACAGTCGTCCCCTGTACATGGTGGGATGGATGCCTCGGGTGTAAGGGTATTGGCCCGGGAGGGAGATGTCCCTCATGTAATCAATGCCCCTTTCCTCAACATCCAGGGGGGTATATAGGCGATCCACATCAATGCCACCCATGGTGGTAAAGCGATCCTTCCTCTCCCGCCCCTTTGCCGTCTCTTTATCCCACTCCTCTTTTGCCTTCTTTATCTCATCCAGTGTATCCCGGTCATACATGAATTGTCCTCCACTGACTGAAAGTTCTATTGGGATGGCTCCAGCGCCCTCCGTCAAGCCAGGCATCCGGCAAAACAACCCCTGGAGCCCACCTCATCAGGACCTACCTTTCAAACATCATGGCCATTCCCTGGCCTCCACCAACGCAAAGGCTAACAAGCCCCCTCTTCACATCCCTTCTTTCCATCTCACTCATGAGGGAGATGACCAGTCTGGAGCCGGAATTGCCCAGGGCGTGTCCCAGGGCGATGGCCCCTCCGTTGACATTGAGCCTTTTCAAGTGATCCTCCGTAAAGCCCAGCTCCTTGACAACGCCCAGGGACTGGGCGGCAAAGGCCTCGTTGAGCTCAATCAGATCGATGTCGTCCAAGCTTAGCCCTGTCTTCTTCAAAATCTTTTCGATGGCCGGAACCGGACCAAGGCCCATATAGGCCGGATGAACCCCGGCCGCAGTATACGCAACCACCTTCAGCCGCGGCTTCAGTCCCAGTTCCTTTGCCTTTTCTTCCGTCATCATCAGGACGCAGCTTGCCCCATCGTTTAACGGTGAGGAGTTGCCGGCCGTCACGGTTCCTCCCTTTACAAAGGCAGGGGCCAACTTGCCCAGTTTCTCCACGGTGGTGTCCGCCCGGACTCCCTCGTCCGTATCAAAGATAATGGGGGCCTTTTTCCTCTGGGGGACCTCGACCGGGACAATTTCATCCTTAAATTTGCCTTCCTCAATGGCCTTCGCGGCCCTGAGGTGACTTTCACAGGCAAATTCATCCTGCTGCTCGCGGGTCAGATTGTGTTTTCGAGCCACATTTTCTGCGGTGATTCCCATGCTGCAGCGCTCTCCCAGATACAGCCCCCACTGGTCCGCATCGCCGCAGGTCCTTGCACTGCCTTCAAAGAATCCATCCAGGAAATTCTTGTTTCCGGATCGAAGCCCCCACCTCGCCCCTTCGATATAGTAGGGGATGTTGCTCATAGCCTCTGTACCGCCCGCCAGTATAACCTCGGCGTTTCCGGATTGCATATGGTCAGAGGCCGTTGCCACTGCCAGAAGCCCGGAGGCGCACTGACGTTCCACCGTCTGGGCCGGGATGGTGTGGGGCAGCCCAGCGCGAAACAGACTGAGCCTGGCCACACCCGGGTAGCCGTTATAGTGGCAGTTGCCCATCACCACCTCATCGATCAGTTCCGGATCCAACCCGGTCTTTTCCATAACCGCATTTACAACGAAACCGCCCAGGTCCTGCGCACGAAAATCCTTTATAGTCCCGCCGAACCGTCCCACAGCCGTCCTGAGACCCTCTACAATTACGATCTGGCCCATATATGCTACTCCTTTTTTAGAGATTCTTTTAAAATTTAGGTCTGGCCACGTACAGGGGCTTCCCTATGGCCAAGTCATGCAAGCTTTTTGCTGTCAAAGCGGTTTGATTGTCTTATCAGTCCCTGGGGCCTACGATGGCGACAGAGGCCTGAAATCCACCTGTGGGATTCCCCCCCTGGCAGTGGGCAAGACCCAGGTCCATATTCTTGACCTGACGTTTTTCCGCCTTTCCCTGTATCTGTTTGTACAGCTCATAGACCATCCGCAGACCGCTTGCCCCAACCGGATGGCCAAAGGCCTTCAGACCTCCGTCCGTGTTCACCGGCAGCTCCCCTTCCAGGCTGAAAAATCCGGATTCCACATCCTCTCCGGCCTTTCCAACGGGGCTGAAGCCCAGAGATTCATAGTTGATCAATTCGGTGATGGTAAAACAGTCATGTACGCTGGCAGCACTAATCTGTTTTCGGGGGTTCGTGACGCCCGCCTGCCCATAGGCCTGTTTGCATGCGGCGACCGTTTCATTCCATATTGTATAGTCCGAGTCATCCCGGTCCTTTATCCTTCCCGAGTAGACATCCCTTCTTCCTACCGAAAGACCCAGTCCCTTAATAAGAACGAAATCATCCCTGAACTTGGGGGCCAGATCTGCCCGGGCCAGGATGGCCACGGAGGCGCCATCGGTTGTGGGGCAGCAATCGAAAAGCCCCAGAGGCCAGGAGATAATGGGCGCCTTCAAGGCCTGCTCTTCGGTGATCTCCCTGTGGAAGTGGGCCTTGGGAGCGAGGACGCCGTTGCGATGATTTTTGACGGCGATCTTTGCCAACAGCTTCCGGCCTTCATCCACGGGGATCCCGTATTTCTTGAAGTAGGCCAGGCCTGCCGCCGCATACGCAGCAGGGGCCTGCATATAGCCGTATGCCGGATGGTAGCCGTACGGAAAGGTGAGGGAACCGGTCCCCGTATCCTTGCACTTCTCCACCCCAACTGCCATGACAATATCATACATTCCGGAGGCCACGGCAAATGCACCGTTTCTGAGCGCCTCAAGCGCCGATGCACAGTTGTTTTCAACCCTTGTGATGGGCACGTTATCCCACTGCAATGCCTCGCTCAGGATGCCGCCCGTAATGCCGCCCAAAAGGGTCCCGACCCACCCGGCATTGATCTCTTTCATCTCAATTCCTGCATCCTCTAAGGCTTCATAAGCGGCATCAATAATCATATCCTGCAAGGACTGCTCCCAGTTTTCTCCAAACTTCGTGCAACCCATCCCTATAATGGCCACCTT
Organism: Deltaproteobacteria bacterium; assembly: GCA_019313765.1. GTDB lineage: Bacteria > Desulfobacterota > DSM-4660 > Desulfatiglandales > Desulfatiglandaceae > JAIOSR01. The sequence goes on from JAFDAP010000042.1 coordinate 4,438, forward strand.
ATCTTTTATGCTTTCCATTTCTCGTCTCCTTACCTTATGACTCTTCCTTTCCAGCCGTACACGGGCACGTCGTTTTCGCTCGGAAACTTCCTGAAGGTCATCTCCAAGGAATCACCGATGCTCACTTCTTCCAGACTGGCATCGGCAATCTGGAGTCTGGCGCGAACATCTTCGAAGTCCGCAATGGCCCAGAAAGGCGCAGCCCCCCCGCCATACCCGAGATTGTCCACTGTGCAGCTGAATACCTTTGCAATCTGGTCCGAAAGTCGGACTTCACGGTAATCGTCCTTGCCAAAACAGCTCGAGCAGATCCGATGAATGGGGAACTGGACATGCCCACATTGGTTGCATTTCATTCCATGGAATCGCATGATGGAATTCTGATCACGCCACACCGTTGTGGCAGGGGGCCGAATGGGTGGCATCCTCTCATCTGAAGAAGCAAGGAGGCCTCTAAAATTCGCATATTGCTGGTAGTTGGACAGCATCTTCTTTGAGCCCAGGTACCTGGCCAATCCTTTGGCGCCTTTACCCTCCCCTATCTTATCCGTTGCCTGCAGGATAAAGACATCGCAACCGCTTCCATACGTGGCAAAAAGTATCCGGTCTCCTGCTTTGGCCTCCTCCAGACAGGCAATAAGCTGCATGAGCCCGAAGGCGGAACCGGTGTTTCCCATAGCCGAGAAAAGGGGCATCTGGACCTGGGTCTTGAGATCAAAACCGAGCCTTTTTGCCATATCCCAGTAGCTCCGCTCCGTAGGGGCGTAGCACACGAACTTGGCGAAATCTTTTAGTTCCAGCCCGTACTTTACCAGGGCGCCTTTGACGGCCTCGGGCACTACCCGCTGGAATCCCTCCACCATCACAAAGCGGTCTTCCCAGAAATGGACAAAGCGGTCCTCCGACTTTCTCCAGTAATCGGTTATTTCATCGGAGATGGAATAGGATCCCTCCACGCTGACGGCAACATCCGTGTCTCCGATCAAGAAGGCTGCGGCGCCATCGCCGAGGATCGATTCGAAAGGAGAGCCGGGAAACCCGATCCGGCAATCAGCTGCCGTTACCAGCACCTTCTTGTTGGATCCGGCTTTGACTGCATCCAGAGCCCCCTTCAGGGCAGCACTTCCAGCCCTCAACGACCCCAGGGAGTCCATGGTATTGATGTTTCGATTAAGATCTACGGCAACGGCCGCAGCAGCAGCAGTCTGCTTCTCCTGAAACGGTGACGTAGTGGACGCAAAAAACAGCCCGTCAACCTCGCTTCGATCTGTCGTCTTTAAACAATCAACTGCCGCCTCAACGGCCATGGTCAGGCTGTCCTCATCCTTGCCCGCAACCGACCGTTCTCCCTTTCCAGCAAAAGAATTCCAAGCCTTTCCTATTTCCTCAAAGGCCAATCTGAATAACGGAACATACGCACCAAAAGACTCAATCCCAGCCATTTTTTTCTCCTTAACTTTGACTTAATCGCCCAAAAGAATGGAAAATTTCAAGGCTAAACTCCGAAGGAACGATCCTGTGTTTCCCATGCAGAGCAGTCTCCCCACTTAATCGCCTCGATCTTTCCGTCCGTTACGGGTAACACGCCACCGATAAAGAACCTGGCACTCTGTACCTTGCCGGCCAAATAGGCAGCTTCCGCATTCTCTTTAATCAATTCCTCTTGCCTGGCGGAATCCTCCGCCCCCTTTTCCAGAAACAGCGCCTCAAGCTTTTCCTGCGCTACCACAGCACCCCAGAGAAGAAACCAGGAGACAACCACATCGCCTGCAGCCTCAAGGACCGGGGTTGCCTTGAGAAACGGGTAAACTGGCGTCCCTTTGCCTGCGTGCTCGGCGAGGACCGATGGGATCTCAGACAGGGCATTTTTCGTTTTCCTGAACTGGTCTGCGTATTTCTTCCACCCGGAAAGGCGGTCGGCCCTGTCGGCCATCTCGTCCATGCCAGCCAGAAAATCTGCAAAGACCTTCCCCTTCTTCATCCCCAGCTTGCGGAAGGTCAGGTCCATGGCCTGAATCCCGGTTGTACCCTCAAAGATGCAGGCAACCTTGGAATCCCTCATGAACTGCTCCACAGGGTACTCACTTGAATACCCGTAGCCGCCATGGATCTGAATGGCGTCCGAGGCAAACAACACCCCTTTCTCTGTGGGGTATGCCTTGCAGATGGGGATGAGCAGATCAACCAGCCTCCCCCATCTTTGCCTCTCTTCGTCGTCCTCCGCAACACCGGTACGGTCCATGGCGTATCCGCAGTAATAGAGCATTGCCCGCATCCCCTCCACATGGGCCTTCATGGTGAGAAGCTGCCTGCGAATATCCGGATGTTCGATAATTGGCACCTGTTTCAGCGGGTCCGGTTTCGCGACGCTCATGCCCTGTTCTCTTTCTCGCGCATAGTTTAAGGCGTGCAGATAGGAGGCGGAACAGACGCTCTGCCCCCACATGCCCACCTCGAGGCGGGAGACGTTCATCATGTGGAACATGATCTTGATCCCCTCGCGCTCCTGTCCCAGGATGTAACCGGTGCACTTTCTGTTCTCCCCAAAGGCCAGGCTGGTTGTGGGAGATGCATTGAGCCCCATCTTGTGTTCGATACCCACGCAGTTGATGTCATTATGCTCACCCAACGAGCCGTCCTTATTGACGCGGTACTTGGGCACGATAAAAATGGACAAACCCTTTGTGCCGGGGGGATCCCCCTCGATTCGAGCCAGAACCATATGCACGATGTTTTCAGCCACATCATGCTCGCCGTTGGTGATAAAAATCTTTGACCCGACAATGAAATAGGTCCCGTCCGGCTTGCGGATCGCCTTGCACTTGCCCACACCCACGTCCGACCCGGCCCCGGCCTCTGTAAGAGCCATGGTCCCTGTCCATTGCCCTCCGTACATCGGCTCCATGTAGAGCCGTTTCTGTTCGTCGGTCCCGTAGAGCTCTATCAATTTGGCGGCATCGTGGGTCAGATTCACGTAGCACATAAAAGGGAAGTTAACGAAAAACATCTCATGCGTCGCAGTCATGATCACATGAGGCATTCCCTGACCACCAATCTCTTCATCCTCACAAGGGGTAAGCCACCCCCCCTCAACGAACCTTTGATACGCCTCCTTCGTGCCTGGAGTGGAATAGACCTTTCCGTCCTCAAACCGGGCCGATTCTTTGTCTCCTTTAATGTTTAATGGAAACAGGATATTTTCTGCAAACTTGAGCGCTTCGGCAAGGACCATTTCAAAGACTTCACCCGAAAACTCCGAGAATTTTCCATTCCCGCAAAGCTCCTGAACCTTCAACTGTTCAAAAAGAACGAACCTTATATCTCTTTCGTCAACTAACATACTGCCCATAAGGATTACCTTTTTGTTTCAAGTTCTTTTCCTTAAGTACCAACTTAAGTTATCTATTTCCCAGTGAACCTGGGTCTCCTTTTTTCCAAAAAGGCATTGGTGCCCTCTCGGGCATCTTCGGTTAGAAGGGTTTCGGCAAACATGTCCTGCTCGAAATCCAGGCCCTGCCTTAAAGGCATTTCTCCTCCCTCATAAATAGCTTTTTTACAAACACCTATTGCCACAGAACCTTTATCAACTAATCGAGACGCGAACGCCTGGACTTCATCCCACAACTTTTCATCTGGCACTACCCTGTTAACTAAACCAATTCTAAGGGCCTCCTGAGCATCTATTGGATCTCCTGTTGTGATCATCTCCAACGCCTTTGTGCGTCCCACCAAACGGAGGAGCCTCTGGCTTCCGCCTGCGCCAGGTATAATCCCTATTTTAATCTCGGGCTGGCCGAATTTAGCACTTTCAGCCGATATGCGAAAATCACAGGCCATAGCCACTTCGCATCCCATTCCAAAGGCAAGTCCGTTTACAGCAGCAATGGTCGGCTTGGGGCATTTCTCCATCATTGTTGGCTTGAACATCCGGTCAAGCGCTTCTCTGATCTTTCTGGAATCTACAAGCTTTGACCACTCATTGACCATATTTATGTCAGCGCCCGCCATAAACGCTTTGCCAGCCCCCGTAATCACAATAACCCGGACTGAATCATCAGATGCCAGTTCAATAAATCCATCGGTGAGTTCAGTTGACAGGGCCTTGTTGTATGCATTCAAGACATCGGGCCGATTGAAGGTGAGCTTTCCTATTCCACTTATTCTCTCCAAAATAATATTTTCATACTCCATAGTTTCAGTCCTCTGTATATTTTAAGCTTTTCCCATTGACGGAGTTCAGGTTTGTTATAGAGGCAAGTTCCCCGTCCAAGCCCAACTTACAAAAGTAGTGTCCAAAAACTTCTTTATAACAATCCAGCATCTCGTCGGTCAGTTCAATGTCATCAGGATTACCATAAAGCATCAAGCAATCGGTTATGAAGTGGGAGCTCCGCCAGTCAAACAAACTTTGTGGCCATATAATGTGTCACGGCGATCTTTAATACAGAAAATATCAAATGCCTGGAACAAAAGGGGTGAACCCAACCGTATTTGGTTACTCAAGATAAGTATAACCAAAGCGGTCCTGACCGAATGGTTGGTAGGATATCAGAATATTTCAAAGTGTCAAGAAAAACTTGAAGCCATGGCCCTGAGCCTTAGCTTTGGTCCTACAAACTGCACCTAAATTTCGTTCCCATTAATCATTTCTGAAAGATAACCAACTAAAATTGCAACATTTTTTATTCGGCCCATTTTCGAGATCCCATTGTGTCTGGAGTGAATAAAATCAAGTGCTTGGCACAGAGGGGATAACCGGAAAGGTTACACATAGGTTACACAAAGCCAAAATTTCTTCCTTTCTGAAACAGCGATGTCCATCCTACCGCTTATAGGTTCAAT
>JAFDAP010000043.1 GCA_019313765.1 Deltaproteobacteria bacterium
CAGCCCTATATTGTGGCATACATGACAGAGGCCCTGGACCTCAGGCCCGACGACAAAGTCCTTGAAATCGGCACAGGCTCCGGTTACCAGGCCGCTATATTAGCTGAACTGGTCAAAGAGGTTTATACGATCGAAATTGTAGCAAATCTTGGGAAGCGAGCGCGACAAATCCTGGATAAGCTGGGCTACAAGAATATCCAGGTGAAAATCGGGGATGGATACAAGGGCTGGCCCGAAAAGGCGCCCTTTGATGCCGTGATCGTAACGTGCGCGCCGGAAAAGGTTCCTCAGACCCTTATCCGCCAGTTAAAAGAAGGGGGTCGAATGATCATCCCGGTGGGAAGGACAGGGGGTGTTCAGAAATTAGTAAGGGCCGTCAAACAAGGGGGCCGTCTTAAGACTGAAAACGTGATGTATGTCCGGTTTGTTCCCATGGTCAAGGGCACTAATTAGGGGTGCGGAAAGGCTTTTCCTTGACCGGGATTCCAGATAATGCCTTTGCGAGTTTGATCTTTTTGGCAAGATCACCTTCGCGGAAGATCATCACCCTTTGTGCCTGGGGGGATCCGGCGCCGTGCATGGATTCTACAAGGGCCGTACCGCCTGTCATGGCCTCGATGAGCCGGGAGATTTTAATGCGGTGTTCCGTGGGAATACCCTCCGCGCCTGAGAAATATTTTTTTACCAGGTGTCCTACATCTTCGCTTTCCAGGTCATACTGACTGGGAAGGGTGGCCAGAAGGCCGCCGGCCAGATCCACGGCCAGACGGGCCACCTCAAAATGGAACCGGGTGACGTTTTGCTTGCACACATTGGCCAACATGGTGTCCACCATATAGGCGCCCGACGGGGTTGCCCAGCCTTCGGCTGAGCAGGCAATGGAGGAACAGTAAAGGGTCTCGCACAAATGGATCATTTCCGTTACCTTGTCTCTCACGTGGGAGGCCTTGGCCGTACCCTGAATCTGTGCTAAGTAGCTCACTGCCCCGGTTAATACGTCCATAAGGCCGGTCTTGCAGGCCCCGTAATTGGCACGATGGTGGGCGGCAAACCGGTAAACAAGGGACCCGGTAAACTCAGTTTCACCGTCCATAAAGACCCTTTCGGCCGGCACAAATACATCTTCGAAAACAATCACGGCTTCTCCGCCAACGGCCCCATATGCGGGTTTGCCCACATCGATCCGTTCCTTTTTATCACGCCGGTCATCACTGGCCTGGCGCCCGAAGATCATTGTAACATTGGGATCATCAACCGGTACTGCACAGGTAATGGCGTAGTCTTTTGAGCGCTCGTCCATAGCCGTTGTGGGCATGAGCAGGATTTCATGGGAGTTGACACCTCCGGTCATATGGAGCTTGGCCCCCCGGATTACTACTCCATCATCCCGGCGTTCAACCACGTGAACATACTGATCCGGATCGGCCTGGTCTGCCGGGCTCTTTGACCGGTCGCCCTTGGGGTCGGTCATGGCCCCAACCACCATAAGGTTTTCGTCCTGGATATAGGTCAGCCATTTCTTGAAGCGTTCAAGGTAGTCAGTTCCAAACTTCTCATCAATCTCGTAGACAACTGAATAAGTAGCATTAATACCGTCAAGGCCCACGCACCTCTGGAAACATGTGCCTGTTTTCTGACCGAGGACGCGCAGCATTTTGATTTTTTTGATCAAGTCCTCAATGTTCTGGTGCACGTGGGTAAACCGGCTTATTGTTCGGCCGGTCAGGTGTGAGGTGGCCGTGGCAAGGTCCCGATGTTCCTTGTCGTTAGCTAAGGCATATGTCATGGCCGCCGCACGCACATGAGGGGCAGTGGCGGGGTGGCGTGTTACATCCTTGATTTTTTTTCCCTTATAGTAAATTACGGGGTGTATCTTTCTCAGGCTTTCGATATATTCAGCACCATGTTTGAGTTTCATGGCTTCTCCTTTTCTCGCTAAAAAAAGTGACGGGGGTTTTCCGGAGGGATTCCCTTCTCATCCCAGCCACGGCAACGATAGTATTCCTTTAGCATTATTTCCATATCATCTTGAGTGATAATTTTTCCCGATTCCAGGGCCTCGCTGTGAAAACGTTTGGGCAAACGATCGTCCTCTATTTGCAGGCCTTCACGAATATTGAACCTGCGGGTATTGTCTGTGACGGATGCGGCAATAGAACGCATATCATCGGCCGAGAGTTTAAGGCCGGTAGCGCCCTCAACAATAGTCGCCAGCTCCTCCCATTGATAGAGGTCCCGATAAAAACGACAGAGGATCAGGGTGTCAAAAAATGTCAGGCGGTCTTCCCACTCGATAAACACGGCAGCTTTCCCTTTGATTTGATCCGGGTCAACCATCCCTGTCAATTCGGGCTTATAAAAGGTGGCTCTCAGGTGACAGGCCCCGCGATCAGAGGTCCCGTAGGCCAGACCCATGCCTTTCAAAACCCTGGGGTCATATCCTGCAGGCTCTAAGCCCTTAACGTGAATGGCCTGATCTTCCATTCCCCATTCCTCTGCAGCCGCCTTGATCCCTCTTGCCAGGGTTTCGCCTACACCTTTGCGATAGGCCATATCTTTTAGAAGGCCGGCAATGGCATCCACATGGCCGTAATCAATCTTCAAATCAATGCGGCCCTGCCTGGATGCCTCTATGGCAAAGGCGACCAGGTTTCCTGCCGAGATGGTATCCATTCCCAACCTGTCGCATATGTCGTTGAGATACATGATTTCTTCAATGCCATCCACCTCGCACAGGCCCCCAAAGGCGTATATGGTCTCGTATTCCGGACCTTCAATCTTAAGACCTGCGTGCCTGCCTTGTTTGACCGTGCTCAACCTGCCGCATGCAATAAAGCACTTGAGGCAGGCTTTTGGTTTAACCTCGCAGCGCTCGTGGAGTGCATCCGCGCTTATGTTTTCCCAGTTTTCAAAAGTGCCTTTTTGCCAGTAACGGGTGGGAAAACCCCCTGTTTGATTCATGATCCTGACCAGCCCGGTCGTGCCCATTGTCTTATAGGCATTTACCCCTGCGTCATCCTTTCCCTGTTTTGCAAGCTTTTTTGCAAACTCGCTTACGACTTTTTCATCTGCAACCTCTTTCTTCCGGGATCCCCGGAAGGCAATGGCCTTGATCCGCTTGCTGCCCATTACCGCGCCTGTTCCGGTACGGCCGGCCGAGCGCCAGTAATCATTCTCAACAACTGAAAAGGCGACACCATTTTCCCCTGCCGGGCCAATGACCATGACTCCTGACCTGGGGTGATCAGGGGTTTTTTCTGCAACAAGTTGTTTAACCGTATCTTCCGTTTTGTAGGTGTCTGAGCCCCATAAGCCCTGTGCAGGATGAAATCGCACACCATCTTCAAATATTTCGAGCCAGACAGGATTTTCGGAAGCCCCATGAATAATGACGGCATCAAATCCTGTCCTGGCCATATAATCTGCGACCGTGCCACCTGAGTAGGATTCGGAATAAAAGCCTGTCTGTGGCGATTTCGTGTAAATGCCGTATCTGCATGAACCCCATATGGAGGTGCCTGATACAGGACCGGTGGCAAGGATAAGACGATTTTCAGGACCCAGCGGGTCAACGCCGGGCGGGTTGTATTTCAACAAAAGATAGGTGGAAAGCCCCTTGCCGCCCAAGTACTTCTCTAAGATCGAGTCATCAATGGGATCCACATGATAACTCTGATCAGAAACATTGATGCTCAAGATTTGATTAAAAAAACTTTTCATTATTTTTACCCCACCTTTTAATCACAGATATCTGAACATAACTTAAAGGACCTTTCATAAACGCCTTTTGCATTCACTATTTTTTTCAGGAACAGTATAGAAGAAGGGACCTTGCGTGTCAAAAGGGTATTTGATAATGGGGACAGGATTTTTGAGGTAAAGACACCTTATATCATGTGGAATAATATTTTCCTGGTGATTATGCCTGACCCCATTTCATTTTGAAATCCATTACATTGCAGATCTCAATTAAACCTTGTTTGGTTCTCCCGCCGGCCGGCGGGATCCGGGTTAGGACTTTTTTTCGAGACGATTTCAAATTCGCAAACCAGGGGTGTATGATCGGATAATTTGATCTGAGGGATCTGAAAATCGGTGATTTGTATTTGCGGACTGTGGAAGATGTAATCGAGTTGGCGGCGCGGGGCCCGGCTGGGATGGGAGGGTTGTCCGTTACTGTTGGCACTTTTTAACCCTGTAGCAGCCAAAAATAATTCCAGTTCCCGATCGCCCTTAAAAGCGTTAAAATCCCCGGCCACAATGACCGGCTTTTTTACGTTATTTGTCATGGTATAAAGGTCCTGCAACTGGTACTGGCGATGGCGGAATTTAAGAGACAGATGTACCAAAAAAACCGATAAATCCGCCAGTTCCAGCTCAATCACGAGACGCTTGACGCCCTCGCGAAAATAATGAAACTTTTGGGATACAATCTCCTGGTTGGTTAAAATAGCATTGCACTGTTTATTCAGCAGCGGCACTTTTCGGGCCATGGAAGAGGCGGAATATTTTGACTGGTAGATGTGATCGTGTTGCAATTCCCAGGCTATGGCTGCAGCCTGGTTGTTTTTTTCGGAGCGAAAAGACCCGCTGTCAACCTCGATCAATCCGGTAATATCAGGATTCACCAATTTTATGAAATCGACTATCTTTTTCAAATTCCCGTTGGTGCTGTATGGCACCGGAAGGTGGAAATGCCTCCCAATCCCTGCTGCGTAACGTATGTTGTACAAAAGAAATCGCATATCATTTTCACCCGTTATCTCGGGATATTCATAAAAACTGTTTTATAATAATACTTTTAATATGAAAGTAAAGTTTTGCCTATTAAAGGACTATGCCTAAACCATATCCTTCTGATCGGATTTAAGCATCTTAGTTATCATGCGGTACTCCCGGTCAGTACCATCATAGTCATACGTTGCCTCTTCACCCGTCATAGGAATTATTTGAAGCTTGCCGTTGAAAAATTCGGAAACAATGTTCGCCACTTCATTTACGCTCAGATCCTTCCTCAAAAAATATTTGGAATACACATTCGGGTATCCCAGGCCGCGTGTAATCCGGAATACTTTTAGTTGAACATTCGGACTCAACCATTTGCGAAGGCTATAGGCCGTGTTGGCCGTATTCACATCAAAACGGTGCGGATTTGCAGATATCAAGGCGGAAAGCCTGAAACCCTGCCGGCCGTATTTGTCTTTTTTGTCAGTAAGCTCAAATTGCGAGTCGTTCCGAAGGCGAAGGGGTGATCTGTCAAGCCTATCTTTCTTTTCATCAATAAGAATTGCAGGGACAAGGATAGCGAACTTATCCTGATATTGCTGAACCGCTTTAATGAAACGATTAACAAATTCATTCGTCGTCAACGGTGAATCCGAGGCCACAAATAATGCATGCTTTTTTTCTTTGCAAGCATTGCTGGCCGCATACCCTTTGATGAAATTCCCCGCGATGGAGTTGTATTTAACTTTTCTGGGGGTGATGTTGAAACGGGTGATGACATCATCAGGTATTTTTGAGTTCTGGTTCACAATGCAACAGGGCTTTTCGAATTGCTTAATAAAACTGCCCAGTCGTTGCTCAAGCAGCATTCGATGGCCGACAATAACAATCTCATCAATGAATTCGTTCTCAAAAAGCCTTTCAAGTGTATATTGGATCAGGGGCTTGCTTTCTTTCCTGCCGTTTTTAACGGTCTTAAATTCTCTCAAAGGCTTGTAACCGGCCTCTATAAATTTCTCACCGTAGTGTTCCGCCACAGTTCGGCTGTACTTTTTCACTTCACGCTTGTTGTTATAGCCTGCCATTAAAATTGCACTAATCATCTTTCAAAATACCCGTCGTTAACGTTCAGTGGTCCCTTTTTTCGGTGAACCCTGAATCCCGCTTTCAGCGGGAAACCCATAACCAATGAACGGTTATGAATATTATAATTTATTGGTAACGTTCAAAAGTGTTCGCATGGTTTAAAAATTGATTAAATCACGATCTCTTTTTATGGTTAGAGTTTCCCAAAAAAAACCAAGAGAAAGAGACCGTGATGGAATAGGAAATATATATAACACTTCGATTCAGTCTTGCAACTGGTAAAGTAGGGCTGAATGAAATCGTCTATAAATTGAAGGAACTCAGAGATCCCTTGATGCTTAAGATTTTAGAGCGGGTACTAATGAGCTGCCCCACATCTACACCGCACAAATCGGCCCAGGCCCTGTTCCCTGCCCACAAATAGAGGTCCTTGTACACTGCCGAGGCCTTTTTTAGCTGGTGGATGAACGCTATGCGCGGCCCGTAATATTCGCTGAAATATTGACACTCATGACAATCTATCCGGCATTGTACGTTCTGATTGTGCTTAGCTGTAAAACACTCATTGATTTGATAGTTAAATACACTGCAATCCCGGCATCCTGTTCCGTGAGGTTCATTTGCCCAGGATTCCCAGCATTTTTTAAAAGGTCTAAACAGCCGGGAATAAATGCCTCCCACCTGTTCCAGCAGATCCTGGGGTACCGGTTGACCCTCTGATTTCTAATATCGGTTGTTTTTTAGAACAACGTTAGAAGATTTAGAAGTTGGGGCATAACAGAAGGAAAAATACTGGACAGGATAACCCGCCAGGTGGGACACCGCACCTGCCTTTTAGGTTGGCACAGTGGCCGACTGACAAATGTAGCGCACGGCTTTAGCCGTGCCATGCCCTAAGCAGGGCTAAAGCCCTGCGCTACGCAGAGTGCGGGCTTATATTAGGATTTCAGGATACCATTGAATTTGAATAAGATACTGAAATAAGGGCTATTTCTGGATGGACACTAAATTTTCTCAAGGGTGGTGTACTCCAAGTGCAGGAGTTTACGGCCCGCGTTTTTGAAAAGCACCTCCACCTTTTCCTGCCCCACAAGCTTTGAGATGACACCGGGGCCGAATGCCGGGTGGCTGACCCTGTCCCCCTGGGAAAGTCCGGAGGATTTTTCCTGTTCCGGCCGGGAATGATCCGGTTCAATGTTGATCTGTTTGCGGTTGAAAAATGTTTTTTGAAATCCTGGTGATTCATGGGATATCACGTAGCCCGGGAGACTTCTTATAAAGGAAGAAAGGCCGTTTCCATAACCTGTCTCTGCGAGCTGCCACACAGGCACCGACTCCTGTCCGGGATAACACATGATCAACTGATCCTTGGCCCGTGTGGCCGCCACGTACATAAGCCGGCGTTCCTCTTCCAGGTCTAATGGGTTGCCGTATGCCTTAGCCGAAGGGAACCTGCCTTCCATCACCCAGATAATAAAGACTACCGGCCATTCTAATCCCTTTGCCGAATGAACCGTGGAAAGGGTGAGCGATTCGTCCTTTTTCCCCAGTTCAGTGTCCGCAGAGCTGGTCGGGGGATCCAGGACCAGGTCGTCTAAAAAGCTCCTCAGCTTTTTATATCTGCCGGCCATGGTGATCAACTGTTGCAGCTCTCTTTCCCGCTTGGGATAGTCATCAAATTTTTCCTTTAAAATGGGAAGATAATACTCCATCACCTGTTCTACGGCATTTTCCGGTTCCAACTTTTTGGAGGCAAGACGGGCCAGAAGTTTTCCTAAGGATTTTATGCCTTTTTCCCTTTTGCCTGCGCCGGGCCACTTTCCAACCTGCCCGGGAGGAATCCGGTTCGATCTCATCCATTCAATAATGGCCTGGCTCTTGGCGTGGCCCACGTTTTCCACAAGCCTGAGCACACGAACCCAGCTTACGGCCTCATCCCTGTTAACCCCCACCCTGAGGTGGGCTAAGAAATCCTTGATATGGGCAGATTCCAGGAACTTGAAGCCCCCGTATTTTACATAGCGGAACCCCTGCCGGGTCAATTCCGCTTCCAGTTCAAAGGAATGATAACCGGCCCGGAACAATATGGCAAAGTCGCGGATGGACAGACCCTGCTGCATCTGTTCTTTTATATACCGGCAGACAAATATGGCCTGTTCCGGCTCTGTTCTTGTATCAATGATCGTTGGCTTTCTGCCGCCTTCGCGTTTTGTGAAAAGGCACTTTGTATATTTTTCATGGGCCTGGTCCATCAGGGCATTTGTCAGGGTCAAAATGGGTTGTGTGGACCGGTAGTTCTCCTCTAATTTGATAACCTTTGCCCCGGGATACAGCCAAGGAAAGTCAAACATGTTTTTGTAATTGGCCCCCCTGAAGGAGTAAATGGACTGGGAATCATCACCCACAACCATGATGTTTTTGTGGTCATGGGCTAACCATTTGACAATGTCCGACTGGATTTTATTAGTATCCTGGTACTCGTCCACCATGACATAACGGTATTTCAGGCCTAACTCCTTCCTGACTTCCTCGTTTTTTTCAAGAACATTTCTTAAGTTCAGGATGAGATCATCATAGTCCATCAGCTCATGGGTCTTTTTGTAATGCCCGTAAAGCCTTGCCAGTCTGCTTATAGCCCCGGTAAACTCGATGAACTGCCCGTATTCCTGTGTCATGAATTCATCAACAGGCTGCTGCAGGTTGGCTGCCTTGCTGAGTATGTTTGCCAGGGTTCGCCGTTTGGGAAACCTGGGCGTACCTTTTGGCATTCCGAGCTCAGGTACAAGGGAACCTATTACCTCTTCCATATCGGAACGGTCCAAGATGGTGAATGAGTTTGCAAAGTCTATAAGCTCTGCATGGGTCCTTAGTACCCGGAGGGCAAGGGAATGGAAGGTGCCGCCCGATACAAACCTGCATCTTGCATCCGAAAGACTGATTGCCCTGTCTAACATCTCCTGGGCCGCCTTTCTGGTAAAGGTGAGCAGGAGAATATCCTCCGGGGGCACGCCCGTCTCTACCAAGCGGGCCACTCTATAGACTAAGGTCCTGGTCTTGCCGCTCCCTGCCCCTGCTATAACCAGGACAGGACCTTCAAGGGTCATGACCGCATCCAACTGTGAGGGGTTCAGGACTTGTTCATAGTCGATATTATTTGCCAATGTTTTTTTCCTTTGCCTATCCTAACCAGTACGACAGGCCTATAAATGAAAAAAAGCTGAGTATGAAAAAAAGACCTTCCAGTCTGTTGAGAACAAAGCCGGTCCTGCAAAAAACAAGTAGAATCAGGCACAACCCGAACATGGCCGGGAATTCAAATCGCATAAGTCCGGGTTCCACGGGCATGGGATTGAAAAGCCCGACCGTTCCAATAACCATACACACATTAAAGACGTTACTACCAACAACATTACCAATGGAAATATCGTGTTCCCCCCTGGCCCCTGCCACAACCGATGTAGCCAGTTCGGGAAGTGAGGTCCCCAATGCAACAATGGAAAGGCCGATAAAGATCTCACTGAGCCCTATTTGCCTGGCTATAAAGATGGCCGCGTTTACAATCAGGTTCGCACCGTAGACCAATCCGGCCATCCCGATCAGGATGAGAAAGATATACCAACCCAGCTTTTTGCGTTCTCGGTCAGGTTCTTCCTCTATTGCTTCACCACCTTTTTTTGCCGTTATAATCCCTAAGACCAGGAAAAGGGCCAATCCGGCTAAGAGAATTATGCCGTCAATCCTTCCTATCCAGCCATCCAGACATACCAGACAGAAAAGCCCGGATGCACCTATCATAAACGGGATCTCTCTTTTCACCAGTTTTTTGTTTACGGCCAGGGGCCTTACAAGGGCGCTTGCACCTAAAACCAGGCCGATGTTTGCCACGTTGCTGCCCAAGATATTTCCTAATGAAACCCCGGCCGACCCCTTGACCGCGGCAATAAGACTTACAAGGAGTTCCGGCGCTGAAGTGGCAAAGGCCACTACGGTCAGCCCGACCATAATCGGCCGCACAGAAAGAGAAAGGGCCAAGGATGCCGCCCCCTTTACCATCCATTCAGAGCCAATATAGAGGAGGACAATACCCAGGCAAAGGAGGAACATATTAAGGATCATAGCCTACTAAACCCATACTGTTTAAAATATATAAACAAAAAAAGTGCGACCCCGATCACAAGGAAAAAAATGAGGGCGGCGGGAATCAAAAATGCAAGGATTACCCTTGCATATGAGGTCTCATGTATCTCACGCAATCCAATGATTTGAACGATGAGCTGCCAGATCCCGGCAATCAGACCTCCGAAAAATGGGATTAAGGCCCACACCTGGGCGGCCTGTGAATAGCATACCACCCTGAAAGACGCCTCAAACCCGTTTTGCCCCGCCCTTAGAATGCGTAAAAACAGGTGTAATATCCCGCTGTAAATGAACATGACCAATGTCACTAAAATCGGGATTATGACAATTACGAGCAGAAAAATCAAGGCGGCAGTAAGCCGGTCAAAGAGTGGGTAGGCAAGAGAAAGCAACCCACCGGACAGGATCAAGAACTCCCAGAAAAAGCCGATCATGGATCCAAGGCATGCCACCAGAAGGCCGAAGGCCAAAGGTTCCTTTATTCCGCCTTTATAGGCCAGGGTTCTGAAGAGCTTTTCAGGAGAAAAAAGCACGGCCTTTAAGGTTTGATAGATACCCTGCCAAAGGCCAAGATTCGAGCGGTTTTCCCAGGGGGAACCGTGGCGGATACGTCCTTGTTCAGGTCCTTTTTCCGATCCCTGATAACTTGTCTCCGGTCCTGTTTCACTTTTTACAAAACCGGTTTCCGGCTCCGATGAAAAGATCTCAAACCGCTGTCGACAACGGGGGCACGTAGCCCATTTAACGCTCGCAGGGATCTTTTCCTTTGGGATTTTTTTTGAGAACCGGCAGTAAGGACAGGTTAATTCAACGATCATTTTCTCTTTGTTTCCTTTTGATGCATGAGTCTGCTCAGTTGCTTTTTATCCGACCATCGCTTGAGCCTTCCTGCCAGACCCCCGGCAGGCGTGCGGTCAAGGACCTCACCCCTGAAAGCAAGACCCTCCTTTGTGTCTAAGGCCGCTTGCAGGCAGGCTTTTTTATGGGGACAATCGAAACAGCCCGGGACGATTTCTCTAAGCCCCTCCTTTTCCATGGGGAAAACCTTATCCAAAACGCCAAAACAATCTTTTTGAGACCCTGCCATCCTATATTCCCCTGCCTTCCATCTTGCACAACACCTATACAACATTCACGCACTTCAATAAAGCCCAAAGTTATTGACTTTGAAATCATGAATCTTTATGCTCTGTCGCCATGAAAAGGCTTAATCGGGTGTACCTCATAAGGCACGGACAGGTTATGGGTTATGAAAATTTTCCTGTCTATGGCCACACGGACGTGGACTTGACCGAGACCGGAATCCTCCAGATGCAGCAAATGGCCGAGCGTCTCCGCCTGATAGAAATCCATGCTATCTACTCGAGTGATCTTAAAAGATCCGCGGTGGGTGCACGCCATATAGCCCTTTATCACGACGTTCAACTCTATTCCCTGCAGGAGCTTCGGGAAATGTATTTCGGCGCCTGGGAAGGGATGAATATGAAAGAGATCCGGGATGGCTTTCCCGAAGAGTTGAAAAAACGTCAGGAAGACCTTGTCAACTTTAAAGGTCCGGGCGATTGCGAATCCGTCCACCAGTTCTCAGAGCGAATCAGCAATTGCTTTGAGCGTATCCTTTCGGAACAACAGGGAAAAGATATCGTCATAGTCGCGCACGGTGCCGTCAACCGAATCATCCTCTGCAGTGCCCTCGGTCTGGACCTGACTCGAATGTTCAATATCCAGCAGGACTACGGATGCCTCAACATCATTGACTATTTTCCCGATTCTACACTGGTTAGGCTGGTCAATGGTTGATGGTTAATAATATCGATTTTACTCTGACTCGAACGTTAATGTCGTTTTTTTATTATTTTAGTCGAGGATCTAAAAAAATCTGTGAAATGTGCGTAATCTGTGGATTGAAAAACTGCTTGCCTTGAAGCATTTTAGAGTGTAAAAAGATGCAACAAATCAAACTTGTTACAGGTAATTTCGTTATTTTAAATTGTTTTATTGGTGATCTGGATAGTAAGACGGGCAAATTACAAGAAAAATATTTGGTAGGAATGATATGAAAACAATACTGGTAAAAGACTTGATGGTGCCTCTTGAGGAATATGCAACTGTCTCCGCAGAAGCCACCTTATTTGAAGCAGTAATGGCCCTTGAAAAAGTCCATGAGGAACTTGACCGGAGCCGGTATAAATATCTCCACAGGGCAATCCTGGTTCTTGACAAAGACAATAAAGTCCTGGGTAAAATCAGCCAGTTAGATGCACTCAGGGCCCTGGAACCCAAATATGGAGAAATGGGGGATGCCGGTACGATCTCGCGTGCCGGATTTAGCCCGCAATTTCTGAAGTCGATGATGGAACGGTACTCCATTTTTAGCGATCCCCTTCAGGATATATGTTCCAAGGCGGCAAAATTGAAGGTAAAGGATTTTATGTATACACTAGGAGAAGGCGAATACATTGAAGAAAGCACCCACTTAGGCGAGGCCATGCACCAGTTGGTTATGGGCCACCATCAATCTCTGCTTGTGACCAGTGACGAAGATATTGTTGGGATATTGAGGTTGACCGACGTTTTTGTACACATTTTCCAGGAAATGCGCGCTTGTGAAATCTAAAGCAGGTCTGCTTTAAGATATGCAATACCTGTTCGGACACAAAGGAAAGGAGGACTTTCTTTATGAGTGAAGATATCGGACATGATGAGGGTGAAGGCGGAATCCTGGCAAACAAGTTGCTGTGGCTGTGCATTGGAGTGGGTATTTTTCTCCTGGTTGCGTTTGTTTTGCCCACGCCCCAGAGTGTGGTTGAATCCGTGGAGAAATACGGTTTTGCCAAAAAGATGATTGAATGGGAAATAGCCCATGACGCGGCCAGTGCCGCTCACAAGACCATGATCGTGCTCGGCATTATACCCATGGCGGTCATCTTTTTTGCCACTGAGGCTATTCCGATCGGGTTGACAGGTATCCTGATGCCGATCTTAGCCTACTTCCTGCACCTGCTCCCCCGCAGCATGATAGGCAAGACATTTGCGGGCGACGCCCCTATGTTCCTGTTGGGGGTCCTTGCCATGGGTGTGGCAGTTGTAGAAGTGGGTTTGCATAAACGATTAGCAAGCTGGCTCTTGGGCTGGACCAAGGGATTTTACGTTCCTATTTTCGTTTTATGTATCAGCATGTCGGTTGTGGGGTCTTTTATCTCGGCCCATGCCATGTGTGCGTTTATGACCCCGGTGATGGCGGCGGTTTATTTTGGCGCGGTATCGGCCAAGAGCCCCGAGGGAAAGATAGAACACGATCCGGCCCTGGCAAAATTCCTGATGTTTACATTATGTTATGCCCTCAATGTCGGTGGTATCGGCTCGCCCGCCGCTGGTGGCCGTAACGTGATTATGATGGGATTCTGGAGTGAATATAATGTCCCCATGGATTTTTTCACCTGGATGAAATACGGTTTCCCAATGGTACCGATATTAGCAGTAATAGTGGCCGTTTATATGTTGGTCCTGTTCGGCAGGAAGATCAAGACCAAGGACCTCACCCCGGGATTAGCGGCCATAAATGATGAAACCAGAAGGATGGGCAAGATGAAGTACCCGGAGTTTGTCACATTCGGCATGCTTCTTTTGATTCTGTTCCTCTGGATCGTAGGTGGTGAGGAACTCGGCCTTGGAGGACCTTCACTCTTAGCGCTCCTCATCCCTGTGGTGTTCAGGACAACGGAATGGAAAAAGATCTTGAACGGCATATCCTGGGACGCATGGTTCATGTACTGTGGCGCTTTGACCCTTGGCGCCCTTTTAAAGGAAAGTGGCGCTGCCATGTGGCTGGCCCAGAGTTTTTTGGAGATTCTCGGATATGTGGGAATGAGTTCGGGCTTCGGCCTGTGGGTCGGGCTTTCCTCTCTCTCCGGTTTGATGACCAACTTTATGTCGGACGCCGGGACTACCGCGCTGTTAGGT
>JAFDAP010000044.1 GCA_019313765.1 Deltaproteobacteria bacterium
CACCAGGTGCGGGTGATGGATTTGATGGAAAGGCTGAAACAGGAAAGGGGCATTACCGTTGTTATGGTATCTCATGATGTGAATCTTGCGGCAATGTACGGGGATCGTCTGCTGCTGCTCAAAGAGGGACAGATCGTAAGCATGGGACTGCCGGAAGAGGTGCTCACATATAAGACCCTGGAGGAGGCATACGGCTGCAATCTTTTAGTGGATAAAAGCCCGCTGGGTGAGTTTCAAAGAGTGACCCTGGTACCTGGGAAATTCAGAAAAGCCAATATTGAAAACATAAACAGGAGAACCTGAGCCACTTTTTTCTTGACTTAGGTTCCGCATTTTATAATATTAGATTATTCAGGCGCTCATTTTGAGCTTAATAGGGAACCCCGTGAGAGTCGGGGATGGGCCCGCCGCTGTAACCCCGCCCTTTTCTTTTTAGGAAAAGGGAACTCTTTTAGCCTTTGTGTACCACTGTTCTGATAAATCAGGATGGGAAGGTCGCTAAAAGGGCGGGGGAGTCAGAAGACCTGCCTGGACAAAAGGCGTAACCTTCGTGGACGGGAGGTGCCTTATTCGGATCTTGAGGATAAAAATGGGAAATCCCCGGATCGATTCATTTCGGTCCGGGGATTTTTTTTGACCCCGGACCTTTAAAAAAATAAAGGGGGTTAAAATGAAAAAGTGGATGTTTGTATTTGCGCTTACGGTTTTGCCGGCATTTCCAGGGGTCAGCCTAGCGGAAGAGGAACAGAAGGACAAAAAGATAGTCTCAACCATGGACGAGGTGGTTGTTACGGCAACCAAAACCGAGGAGAAACGTAAAGATATACCCAATTCCTTGATCCTGATGGATGAAATGGACATCGAGGAATCCCCGGCGACCAGCTTAGGCGAGCTTTTGGCCAATGAACTGGGCATTGACTGGAGAACATATGGCAATTACGGCGGGGCTGCACAGGAGATTCAGATCAGGGGCATGAGTGCGGATGGAACCCAGGTCTTTGTCAACGGCGCAAGAGTCAATTCCCCTTCTCTCGGGGTTGCTGATGTAGGCAGGATTCCCCTGAACAACATCGAGCGGATAGAAGTTGTAAAGGGTCCGGGATCACTCCTGTACGGGTCCGGTGCCATGGGAGGAACCGTCAATATAATAACAAAAAGACCCCAGAGAGAAAAAATGGACCTGAGAGCCTCGGCGGGATATGGCAGTGAGGACACCTATGAGCTTTCGGCCGAGCAGGGGATGTTTGTGTTGAAGGACCTCGGGTATTACATAACTGCAACAAGTCGCAAGACAGACGGATTTCGCGACAACGGCGATCTTGATCACAAAGATGTTTCGCTCAAAGTCGTGTTTGACAAGGGCGATATGCTGGGTGTGAGCCTTTACGCGGACTACATCGACCGGGACTACGGTGTTCCGGGTGTCAAGCCCCCCAAGGGCACCCGGGACTATTATGTTAACGGGGTAAAATTCTATAATGACGAGGCGGGAAGCCTGGTCAATCACGGGGCCGACGAGGACTATCATTTCGTTCTCCAGGTCAAGGGAAAACCCGTGACATGGCTGGATTACAATTTCAGGGCCGATCATATGTCCATGGAAAATTTCTTTTTCCAACGTAATCCTGCCGGCTTTTTGGCAGCATTGCCCGGAGAGGGCACGGAAAGCTGGGTTACCAACGATGTCTCCGGAACCGAGTTGACTCTGGATTTCAAGCCTTTTAAAGGAGCAAGCATCCTTGTGGGTGGAGAGTACAGGGATTACAAATATGAAAACAAACAAAGGAATTTGGACCAGTTCGGCGTTCCCTTGCCTGCAACCAAGGTGACGCGCGATTACGATGTGCTGACTAAGGGCGCGTACTCGGAGGCCCAGTACCGACCTTGTAAATTCGTCAAGTTCCTTGCAGGCTTTAGGCACGAAAACCACTCCAGTTTCGGACATGAGAATCTCCCTCGTTACGGGTTGGTGGTGAACCCCTGGGAGAACGGGGTCCTCAAGTTCGGCCACGGCAAGCATTTTAAGGCCCCCACTATGAATGATCTCTATTGGCCGGAAGACGACTGGGTGAGGGGCAACCCGGATCTCAAACCGGAAACAGGGCGGCACACGGATGCGACTCTTGAGCAGGATTTTCTGGATGGAAAGCTTTTCTTTACGCTCTCCTATTTTGATTGGGACATAAAAGACAAAATTAACTGGGCTGAGAACAGAAAGTACCCCACCCTGTTCGGCCTCTTTAAATGGACCCCTTCCAATGTGGACTCCTACAAGGCCCATGGATGGGAGGTAGGCACGAAAATCGGTCCGTATTATAACATGAGCCTGGATCTTAGTTACACTTACACGGATGCTGTTGAGGAATTGGCAGGGGGTTCTGAGCGGCAGTCAAGGTATACGCCAGATCACTACTTCAAGGGGAAATTGACATACTGGAGCGAGATCGGATTGACCGCAACAACCACGGTTCGGTATATGAGTGATCGGCCGGCCGTTTATCTGAATATTACCGATACCAAACCGGACTATACTTTGAATTCCAACTGGGTCGTGGACGTGAGCCTGGAGCAGAGGCTCTGGAATCATTGGATCTTCGCCCTGCAGGCCAACAACCTGTTTGACAAAGAATATGAAACCTACGCTGCTAACTTCACGGATATACCAACCGGAACCACAACCAGAGAAGGCTTTCCGGGGGCAGGGCGATCTGTCTTTTTCAGAGCAACGTTTGAATATTAAATTGAATTGATTGCCATTTACAGGTTATAAATGACCTCACGGTAGAGCCATTTTTGAACTTGCCGTGGGGTTATTTTATTATCAGGAAATATCTTTTTATTTGGCAACATGGGACCTCATTTTTTGAATAAAACCGGCTTTAAAAAAGAAGGGAGAAGGTAGAGATATGAAATCGGCAAGGCCATCCAATCACAAAAAACCTGCACTATTATTCTTCGTCTTTGTTTTTGCCATTGTCTTGATTGCTGCCCCGGTGTTTTCCTTCCCGGTAAATATTATTGATGCCGGCGGAAATAATATCACCATTAATAAAAAACCTTCAAGGGTGGTATCATTGATGCCTTCCGTTACCGAGATCATATTCAAGCTCGGGGCCGGTGATACGGTTAAGGCAGTCACATACCACGACACATATCCCCCTGATGCGGCTACCAAGAAGATTGTCGGGGGCTTTTTTTCACCGTCCCTTAAGGCCATTGAAGCAATAAAGCCGGACGTGATCTTTTGTTCCCGTTTTCATAAAAAGGTAAAGGAAAGATTTGGCAACGGAAGATGCCGGCTAATCAACCTTGAGACAGATTCCATAGCCGATAGTTATAAGAATATTCGTCTGTTAGGAAGAATTTTTGATAAAGAAAATGAAGCTCGCGAGATAATCGAAAAGATAAAGAGCGAGCTTGAAACTATTGCTAAGAAGGTTGCCCGGATACCGCAATCAAAAAGAAAAAGGGTTATACGTCTTATGGGACGCGACCCGGTTATGACCCCGGGCGATGATTCATTCCAAAATGAGATGATCAGGGCCGCGGGCGGGATTCCCCCTGAGCTCGGCAAAAAGGGGAATATTGTGGTCATCACCAAAGAGGAGTGGGTAAGGTTCAACCCGCAGGTTATATATGGTTGCGGCGGTGACAGGGAAACGGCTAAGAAGTTTTTCAATAGCCCTGGATGGAAGGACGTGGATGCCGTGAAGAATGGCAGGATATTTTATTTCCCTTGTGACCTGACCTGCAGGGCATCCACCAATACCGGTTATTTTGTGTCCTGGCTCGCGTCAAGAATTTACACTGATGAGTTTTCAAAAAAAGAAGATCAGGTCCTTGAAGAAAAGATATTCAAGTCGCGCAAGCTTGATCTCGATTTCGATTACATAAAAGATGTACTCATTTCTTATAGCCACATACATGATTTTTTAAACAAAACCCTGATTATTGATTTTAAGGGGCCTTTGTCAGTAGTCTCTACTCTTGATGGACAGCGTAAAGGAATAGAATCGGTTGGAAATCACTACTCCCCCCCGCCCTGCTGGAGAATAGGTCATAAGTCCGGCTTGAGCAGTGTGAGAAAACGGGTATATGGGGTTATTAACAAATCAGAGGAAACCTCCAGCTTTCTTTTTACCGGCGCGGACATGGACAACCTGAGTATTAAGCGGGAGAAGTTCAGGGAGATGGAGGTATGCGCCTTAGTAACGGCAGGTGTGAAGTCAAATGCGGTCAGGATGTCCAAAGATGAGGGAAGATTCTATGAACCCGGAACCATCAATATCATCCTTTTGCCCAACGTGAAATTAACACCGAGGGCTATGACCAGGGCTATTATCAGCGCCACCGAGGCCAAGACCGCGGCCCTCCAGGACCTTGATGTTAGAAGCGCCTATTCACCGCTGGCTAACCAGGCAACGGGGACAGGAACCGACAATATAATCGTGGTCCGGGGGACAGGCATTGAGATTGACATTGCGGGCGGCCATTCAAAGATAGGGGAACTGATTGCGAAAGCAGTCTACGAAGGCGTGAAAGAGGCAATCTTTAAACAAAATGGTCTCCTTGATAAACGCAACGTGTTCCAGCGTTTAAAAGATAGAAATATCAGCCTATTTGGATTAGTATCATTAGATGAATGTGAATGTGGCGTTGAAAGGTCTGATCTTGTGGCCCAATTTGAAGAGATACTTCTTCAACCGCGTTATGCCTCGTTTGTTAAATCGTCTTTCACCCTGAGTGATGATTATGAGGGAGGGCTGGTTGACGACTTGAGCAACTATGAACTATGGTGCAAAAATGTAGCAGGGGAAATCGCAGGGAAAGAGATTGAAGTTATACTCGATCTTATAGCCTTTGATAACATACCGGTTGTCCTGAGGATGGCTTTGAATTCCATACTTAATGGAATCTATTACAGGACGTATTGAGAGGAAAAGAATATGTTGAATATTTTTATAAAAGGCGGGCCGGTAATGTACCCGCTTCTGGCCTGTTCGATTATTTCGCTTACCGTGATCATAGAGCGGTTTTTCTTCTGGATAAGGGTGTCTGTGTATCATAACCAGTCCCTTGTGGATAACATCCTTGAACTGTGCAGGGCAGGGGATTGGGAGTCGGTGAAAGCAAAGGCGACCGGGTCTAAAGACCACATTATCAGAATCCTCGTAACCGGTATCCTTCATAGACAATTTTCCATGGCCAAGGCCATGGAATCGGCCGCGGCCGAAGAGATAAAAAAGATGCGCAGATATATGAGAGTGCTGGATACAATGATAACCGTGGCCCCCCTTTTGGGTATTTTCGGAACCGTTATCGGGATCATTACGTCGTTTGAGATTTTAGGATCAGCAGGCATCGAACACCCCGAGGCCGTTACTGCCGGAATTGCCCAGGCCCTGATTACCACGGCAACCGGGCTCGGGATTGCCATCCTTACGGTCTTTCCCTACAATTATTTTAATTCAAATGTTGAATATGCGGCCCTTGCCATCGAAAAATACGCAACAAGCCTCGAGATCGTATACGAGAAACTGCCCGAGGCTTCGGACAAACAGGTTGGAGGTTAAATAGTGAAACTCAACCTGGACATACAGAGAAAGGCCCGCATTGAAATGCTCCCGCTGATCGATATTGTTTTCCTGCTCCTTGTGTTTTTTATTTACGCCATGCTCTCCATGGCCGTGCACCGGGGGCTGCCGGTTGTGCTTCCTGCCTCTTCTACCGCAAAAATTGATAAGCACTTAGTGTTATCCGTGACAGTAAAAACAGACGGGACAATTTATGTTGATAAAAAACAGGTCACTCTGAAAGATTTGGCAGGATTTTTGGAAACAAAAACCAAAGGGAGCAAAAAACCCGGTGTCCTGCTCTTTGCCGACCGCAACCTGTCATACCAGAAGCTATTTCGAGTCTTAGATCAAATCAGGAGCGCGGGACTCAGTCGAATATCCCTCCAGGCAGAGGCGGATTAGGAATCGAAGAATTTAGGTCTATTGGGTAATTGTTTTGAAACGTATGCTGTTCGCTGCTATACTGGCTCTTGGAATACACGGACTCCTTTTTGGAATGGAGTTTAGTTGGCTTCGAAATAAAATCCCTCACAGACCAAAGACCCGCACCCTGACAATGAGTTTGGCATATCTTGAACCACAAAAGGCGAAACCGAAACATGTCATAAAAAAACCTGACATCCCGGCAAAAAAGATTGTACTTCCCAAAAAAAAGGTCAAAAAAAATAGACCAAAGCCCATCCCAAAGCCAGAACCACAAGAAAAGGTCTTAAAGCCCCCTGAAATCGATAAAGCTCCCGCAAAACCGACACCTTCGCCTGAGCCCGAAGAGACTGAAGTAGTGAAAGAACCTGATGATTTAAGTCCTGCATTTACAGAGGATATTATAAAGGAAGATGTTTCAATGGTGATCGACGGAGGCGTGGGAGCGCCGGATGTGCCGGTCGTGCGGGAAGCTATGCCGCTATATCGAATAAATCCTGCCCCCAAATATCCCAGGATTGCCAGGAGAAGGGGGTATCAAGGCACTGTGATTCTTGAGGTCCTGGTTGATCGAGATGGCAGGGTTGGAGACCAGCGGATATCCGAGTCCAGTGGATATTCGATTCTGGACAGGGCGGCAATGGCCTCGGTGAAAGGCTGGGCTTTTGTGCCCGGAATGAGAGGTGATCAAAAGGTGGAGATGTGGGTCAGAGTTCCTATCCGTTTCCAGTTGAACTAAAATCGATAGATTTTATGATTTTCACTACATGTAGCGCAGGGCTTCAGCCCTGCATATTGAGGTCTTTACGACTTACTCCTTACCACTTACGGCTTAGAAAAAGGGAAGATATGGCCAGGGCCATCATGTTTTTGGGAACCGGCAGTGATGTGGGCAAATCCATTGTCGCAACGGCGTTTTGCCGGATATTTAAAAGAAGGGGTTTTCACGTTGCCCCTTTCAAGGCCCAGAACATGTCCAATAATTCATATGTGACGGTAGAAGGAGGCGAGATAGGCAGGGCCCAGGCCGTACAGGCCGAAGCCGCGGGCGTACTGCCGTCAATACACATGAACCCGATTCTCCTTAAGCCTTCTACTGAGTTGGGTTCCCAGATTATCCTTCATGGAGAGGTTTTCGGACAAATGGATGCCTCGGCTTACCACGATTTTAAACCAGGGCTGAAAAAGGCCGTTATGGAGTCCTATGACAGGCTGGTTGAGGAATACGAACTGATTGTCATGGAAGGGGCCGGGAGCTGCTGTGAGATGAACCTCAAGGAAAATGACCTGGTCAATTTTCCAATGGCAAAGGCGGTTGGCGCACCCTGCATTCTAATTGCGGATATTGACCGCGGAGGAGTGTTCGCGCAGATCATCGGCACATACAACCTTATGACCCGAAAAGAGAGAGGGCTTACCCTTGGTTTTTTGATCAACAAGTTCCGAGGAGATCCGGGGCTGTTTTCATCGGGGATCGAATACATCGAGAAAAAGACCGGAAAGCCCGTTCTGGGTCTGGTCCCGTTCTATAAGGACATACTCATTGATTCGGAAGACTCTGTTGCGGTACAGGAGGACAAACGGGCGTTCAAGTCCGTGGGTCCGGGCACGGTAAATGTGGCTGTCGTAAAACTTCCTTCCATCTCCAATTTCACGGACATTGAAATACTACAAAGAGAGCCTGATGTGGTGATCAATTATCTCTTCCGTCCCCGGGAACTGTCAGGGGAATATGACTGCCTTATTCTCCCCGGTGCAAAGAACGTTATGGAGGATGCCGTATGGTTAAGTCGAACCGGCTGGAAAAGGGCAATCAAGGAGTTTGCAAAGGCAGGGAAAAGGGTCCTCGGTATATGCGGGGGATACCAGCTTTTGGGTGAGAGGATCAGGGATCCATTAGGCGTGGAATCAAATCGTGAGGAAGTAAAAGGCATAGGGCTTCTTCCCGTTACTACTACTCTTGAAGGGCAAAAGATCGTTCGCAGGGTGATGGGTATGTGTCTGCAAAATCAAAAACGGGTAAGCGGATATGAGATCCACATGGGTAGAAGCAGGCACACGGGTCTTGACGGTGAGCCGTTCTTAAAGATTCATCCACCCGGAGACAAAAATGCCTGGGCTGACGGATGGGTTCTTGATTCAGGCCGGGTTGCCGGCACCTATGTGCACGGAATTCTGGATTCCCCCGGCTTCAGGGGTGAGTTTCTAAATACGCTTCGAAGGAAAAAAGGCCTGAAGGAAAGAACGTCGAGACAGGGAAGGCTGGCACGTTTTCACCAGTATGACCGCCTTGCCGATCATTTCGAGGCGCATTGTGATGTGGAAAAGATCATTTCGCGTTTGAGTGACTAATCCTAAAGAATTAGGTTCAGAAGAAGTTTCAAGAATCTACGGACTTTTGTTCATTAGGAGGTTTAAGGGGTCCAATCTCTGGCACGCCCTCCTTCTTAACCTTTCGCCAGGGCCTTTCCCTGCCGAACTGCTCATCACACCAGCGGGTTCCTTCGTTCAGTCTCTCCTCAAAAAGTCGCCGATATTTTTCCAATTCATCGCCCTTTGCAGAGCGAGGGATTAGAATGGGTTCACAATAGTAGACGACAACACGAGCAAAGGGTTTTGGAATCAGGTAACGGTCCCAGGTGTTCAGCAGCCAGCAACGGTCCGCCCCCCAGAGTATGGGAAGGAGGGCCGCTTCAGAGTTGCGTGCCAGGACTATGGAGCCTATTTTGGCCACGCGGGCCGGTCCCAAAGGTCCGTCAGCCAGCATCCCTCCGGTTTCACCCTTCTTTATCCTTTGTATTAGTTCTTTAAGCGCTTTGAATCCTCCACGGGTTGACGATCCGCGAACATTCTTAAAGCCAAGCCATCCGGCGATGCGTGCCGCATATTCTCCGTCTCTGCTCTGGCTGATCATCGTGGTCACATGGCGGGAGCCGAAGTAATGGAAATGATAGGGCATTCTCTGGTGCCACGTGGCGCAAATTATTCGTCCCCCCGAGCGTACAAAGGCATCTTTTTCCCGTTCCAAACCCTCCACCCTGGTCACGCGACAGGATATCATCAAGAGTTTGATCAACAGGGCCACCAGGGGCGGGATCACCCTCAAAAAAGTGGCGTCATACCAGCGAAACTGAGATTTTTTGGGTTTTGATTCCATTTTTCTTCGACCCGCAGCGCAGCAGATGTTAAACCATCTCCTTTTATATAGCAAGTTCTTGGGTCGCT
>JAFDAP010000596.1 GCA_019313765.1 Deltaproteobacteria bacterium
CAGATAGTCCGTGTTATAATACTTGCTCATAGGCTGGTTAACGCGCATGGTGTGGAAATGGGCAACAGCAGGATATTTTTCCTGAAGATCCGAATAGCGACCAATGACGCCGCCACCATACCCGAAAACACCAACGATACCGCCATGCTTCCAGTGGGTCTCACCGTCTACAAAAGAATCCTCCAACTGTCCTAACACGTCTTCAACACAATCGCTATCTACCATCATACGATCATCAGCAAGATTTTTGCGGTGCAGGGCCGCGCGCTTGGAATCAGCCACAAAGCTCGGCCACGGGCCTGATTCCAGGTCCTCACACATTGGGATATCATGTTTGATCTTGAAATTCTTGAGATCTTCTTCTGTGTAATTGTTCAGCTCTTCATCGGAGTAGATCCTGAGTTCTTCATATTTCAGTTCTTTTTGTTCTTCTCTTGGTTCAAAAGCCATTGTTTATGCCTCCTTATTGCTATTTACAAGACTTAATTTTTAGGAGCAAAACTAAAAATTTCGTACGGTTACTTTCACCTCCTCCCTTAAAAAAGATCATAATTCATACAATAGTCTCTAAATATCTTGATTTTAATCTTTTCTGCCAAAGGTTTTAAGCCTGTGACAAATCAATTAACACGACTATTTGTGAAAAATATAATTAGTTAATTTTTCAAATGGTTAAGGTTTGTCTTATAATCAAAAGTCTTTTGGATTGTCAATAAAAAAATCCATTGGAAAACCCATGAATTTATCATTGACAATCCTGACTGGTCGTGGTCCTAATCTAAAAAGCAGGCATACAGTAAAAAACCGGCTGATAGCCCGTTAACTACCTTAATTCAAAAGAGATTTTTACATGCAGCCTCGCATTATTATCGCAGCATTAAAGGGAGGGGCAGGCAAGACCATGGTGTCACTGGGTCTTATATCCGCCTGGCGCAAAAAGGGTTACCGGATAGCCCCCTTTAAAAAGGGTCCCGATTTTATTGACGCCGGATGGCTCACCTTTGCCGCTGATCGATCATGCTATAATCTGGATCCGTTTTTGATGAACAGCGAACAGATCCTTGAATCTTTTGTCCTGCATTCAAATAAGGCCGATCTTTCTCTTATTGAAGGAAACCGTGGACTTTATGACGGTCTTGATTTAGACGGACGCTGCAGCACCGCGGAATTGGCCAAACTCCTGAAAACCCCGGTCTTAATCATCTTAGATGTAACCATGACAACCCGAACCATGGCAGCGGTCCTCAAGGGATGCCAGGTCTTTGATCCGGACCTGGATATTGCCGGGGTCATCCTGAACAGGGTGGCCGGATCACGCCAAGAGACCCTGATCAGGGCCGCAGTTGAAAAATACTGCGGCATACCCGTGGTCGGTTCCGTGCCAAAATTGAAAGAAGACCTCTTTCCTGAAAGGCATATGGGGCTTATCCCGTTTCAGGAAAGAGATCATGCTGAAAAGGCTATTTTGTGGGCCAGGGAAACAGTTAAAAAAAATCTGGATCTGGATGAGATCTGGAAAATGGCCCACAAGGTAGATAAGTTGGAAACATTGCCTAAAGACCGGGAATCAGCATCAAGAATAATAAAAAGGGATGACGCCCCCAGGATCGGTTTTATCAGGGACAGGTCATTCTGGTTTTACTACCCGGAAAACCTGAAGCAATTAGAACAGTTAGGCGCTGTCCTGGTTGAGATAGACGCTATTTCAGACAATGAACTGCCGCCATTGGATGCCTTATATATTCAGACAATGAACTGCCGCCATTGGATGCCTTATATATCGGCGGCGGATTTCCCGAGACCCAGGCACGGCCTTTAACGGACAATAAGAATTTCCGTAACTCATTGAGAGAGGAAATCGAAGGAGGGCTGCCCGTTTATGCGGAGTGCGGCGGGTTTATGTATTTAGGGGAAAGCCTTGTCGTGGAAGGTAAAACCTATCCCATGGTCGGAGCGCTGCCCGTGGAATTTATTCTTCAAAAAAAGCCGCAGGGTCATGGGTATACGATTTTGGAAGTGGACAGGTCAAATCCTTATTATCCCGTTGGCGAGACCCTTAAAGGCCACGAATT
>JAFDAP010000045.1 GCA_019313765.1 Deltaproteobacteria bacterium
TAACCGGCAAGCGGTCCAGGGTTAGTGTAAGGCTTAATGATCGAAGCGTATTTGCCCTTGCGCCTGTGTCCAAGCTGGTTATTGACAAATCCGTGTATGATCCGGCCAAGAAAAAGCGATCGTCCCTGTTGAGTCTCTGGTTTGGCCGGGCACGCTTTGTTGTAGCGAAAATTATGGGCGAAAAGAAAGCAGATTATAAGGTAAAGACACCTACTGCGGTTTGCGGGGTACGGGGGTCTGATTTTGGCCTGGCCGTGGCCCCTATTGAGGAGAAGACTTCCTCACTCCGCAACTTTTTTGCTTCCCTTAGCCCTGTAAGCATTGCGCATGCACAGGCTCCCGGGACTTTGGTGACTGTTGTCGTTGCAATTCAGACCGTGGTTCCAAACTCCATGTGTGCTGCCGCAGCAGCCAAAGGCGCGACAGCAGTTACGACTTTAGCTTCAAGTATAGTTCAGGGTATCCTGAACCAGATAGCGGCACAATTAGCTGCCGTGAGCATGCCCCCTGGCATGGACTAATTAACCTGAAACATACCGGTAAACTCTCACGCCACACGGGGTTTTGCTCGTGTGGCGTGTTTTTTTTGGAGGAAGATTTTTTTGGAATGTCTTATTTGGATCCGCACGGACCCCTAAAATGTCCTGTTTTTAATAAATGTCCTGACCTCAAACCGGTCATTCGGGCCGACCGTACATTGAACAGCGCCTGACCGGTCGATCCTTATGGCCCTGCACCCGATGTCCCGAAGCCTTTTCAGGGTTTGTTCATGGGGAAAACCAAAAAAATTTCCCTGTCCCGAGGAAATCACACAGATACCGGGTTTGACCATACGGAGAAATTCTCTTGTGCTTGAACTTCGACTACCGTGATGGGGAGAAAGAAGGACATCGCTCTTGAGGGCATTTTGTTTACTCGAGACGAGGAGCGCTTCGCCCTCACGCTCTAAGTCGCCCGGAAAGAGAAAAGATTTTCCATTAAAGGAGATTTTAAGGACCAATGAATTATTGTTCAACCTTGTGCCGTTGTAAAAAAGGTTTAACTTCTTCCTGACGGGCGGCGGGTACAGGTAATCAATCTTAGCCTCATTGATCTTTCTGCCTTCCACAAGGTCAACAGGAAGAAGCCTTTTGATTTTTTTTGATTCAATAATAGCCATCAACTCCTTGAATGAGGCTGTTTTGACGTCATCACCGTTGTACCAGAATTCTTTCGGTTGAAATTCTTTGGCAATGAAGCGAAGCCCGTTCATGTGGTCTGACTGTGGGTGGCTCAAAACCAGGTAATCGATTTTTTTGATTTTAGAATGCCACAGAAAAGGGGCCACCACCATTTTTCCCACATCAAAACGATCGCTCGGGAAACCTCCGCCGTCTATGAGCATCTTTTGCCCGCCCGGAAACTCGACCAAGGCAGCGTTGGCCTGGCCAACGTCAAGAAAAGTCACCTTCAAGTCCCTGTTGAAATGCACCCTGTATGTCCAGTAGCCTATATCGACCAGAATAAAAACGGTAAGGACCGCAAGGCCCACCCTTGCCCATGCCCGGCGTTTGAAAAAGAATATAAAGAGGATGAGCGCATAAAACATGAGCATCTCAAAGAGATTCGGCGTGACGACCCAGGCGCTGGCCCATGAAAGGCCTGACCAGAACCGGATTATTTCCATAATCGCGTGTAATCCCCATGCACCGAGATGGAGAAAAAGATTTGCGGCCTGAGCAGAAAAGGGGAGGATCACTGCCGAGAGCAACCCGTTAGGTATGATCCATAGACCTAAAATCGGCACCACCGTAAGATTGGCCGGAATGGTCACGAGAGAAACGCGGTGAAAGTAAAAAGAGATTATGGGGAGCAGAAAAAGCGTGGCGGAAATGCTCACTGCGATAAGGCCTATAAAGTAGAGAGAAATGTTGTTAAAGATGGACATTTTCCTTTGCGGTGTTTCATGGGGAGAGGGAATTATTTTCAGCACAGAGGGAGTCAACCAGAGAATACCAACCACTGCTGAAAATGAGAGCTGAAAGGAAAGGCTGAACAGGGCATGGGGATCTACGGCTAAGATAATAAGACCGGCCAAGGCAAGGGTGGACCAGACCTCTTTTTCACGCCTCAGGATCAGAGAACAAAGAAAGGCCAAAACCATGATCATGGCCCGCTGGCTCGAAACCTGGAATCCTGCAAGGCAGGTATATCCGATGACCGGAACACATGTCAAAAGGGCCGTCAATTTTTGAATGTCGGTCTTCAGGACCAGTTTGTAAGACCTGGAAAGGATACTCTTGAAAAAAAAGAAGGAGATCCATGCCACAAGCCCGATATGCAACCCGGAAACCGCAAGCACATGCCCTAATCCGGTCCGGTTAAAGGGCTCCCTCAACTGACGGCTGATGCCCTGGCGCTCCCCTAAGATCAGGGCGCGAAAAAGGGCTTCATCTTCCGGTCCGAGGTTCCCGGAAAAGAGGTCCCTCACAGGCCGCTGGATTTTTTCTAAGAGTGCGCCGGGAAAGGGGAGTAGGCCGGGTCCCATGGGCACGATGCGTCTTCCGTCGGACACAGAGGCCGCGCAGGTAAGCCCTTTTAATTTCATGGCAGACTCGTAATCATACCCGCCGGGATTGTTGAAATTTTTGAACGGCCTCAACCGGGCGGGAAAGCGGACCTTGTCTCCGGGCGTGATATGCGGAATATTGTTATATACGGTAACAAGGATGTTATCGTTGATCCGGATGCTCTTGCCCCCGGCAAACAACCTCTGGGCCCGGACCTTGAGCCTTGCAATTTTATCGCTTATCCGGGCCGGTTCAAGGACCGTTCCCTCAATAGTGACCTTTTGACGGTTGATTGCCCATGGCAGGAGTTCTGATGAATGGTGTTTTCCTGAGTCTACCAGGATACCGGTGAAGAAAAAAGTGATTAGTAGAAGGGCGAGCCTTAACCGGGAAGACAGAAAAAGTATGGCGAACAGGCAAAGGGTGATTGAGATAAACATGGGTAATGCAAGGCCCTGGCAGGGAGCCAGTCCTTTATGGGCAACCAGAATGCCCCCTGCAAAAGCGAACAAAATCGGTATGAGGGGGCGATGAAACATTTCATTCCTTTTCTCGCCAGATGTCGGCCCCTAAGTCTTTGAACTTCTTTTCAAGGGCCTC
Source organism: Deltaproteobacteria bacterium (assembly GCA_019313765.1). Taxonomy (GTDB): domain Bacteria; phylum Desulfobacterota; class DSM-4660; order Desulfatiglandales; family Desulfatiglandaceae; genus JAIOSR01. Next base: position 3,150 of record JAFDAP010000045.1, read on the forward strand.
ATATCCCCTGTCTAAGTGATAAATTCGCTGTACTTCCGTTCTGCCTCCTTCAGCCACCAATCCGGCCAAAACAAGGGAGGCGCTGGCCCTGAGATCAGTGGCCATAACCGGGGCTGAAAAGAGGCGGTCTTTACCTCTTACCAGGGCCTGATTCCCGTTAATTTCAATATCCGCCCCCATTCTCCTGAGTTCGCTGACATGTATGAACCTGTTTTCGAATACTGTTTCCCTTATCATACTCCATCCCTTAGCGATGCACATGAGGGCCATGAACTGGGCCTGGAGATCGGTGGGAAATCCTGGAAAGGGCATTGTCTTGAGATCGACACTTTCTATGGTATCGGGTCCCCTGACAAGAACGGAGTCTTCCTTCACACTGATATTCGCGCCCGTGGCTTCCAGTTTTTCCATAAGCGCTTCCTGATGTTCGGGCCTGCATCCCTCTACAGTCACATGTCCCCCGGTCATGGCAGCGGCGATCATAAAAGTACCGGCCTCGATTCTGTCAGGTATGATGGTATGGCGGGCAGGACGCAGATCTTCGACACCCCGAATGACGATAGTATCTGTCCCATCGCCTTCGATGTCCGCCCCCATGCTCCGTAACATGTCTGCAAGGTCCCTGATTTCGGGTTCTTTGGCCGTGTTTTTCAAGACGGTCTTGCCGCGGGCGGTAACAGCGGCCATCATGATGTTTTCAGTGCCGGTTACGGTGGGTATGTCAAAGAAGATGTCAGCCCCTTTTAGTTGATCAACACTGGCATTGACATAACCGTGATCCAGATACATGTCCACTCCCATGGACGCCAATGATTTCAGGTGAAGGTTAATCGGCCTTGCTCCTATTGCACAGCCACCCGGCAGGGATATCCTGGCGCTGCCGTAGCGGGCCAGAAGAGGACCCAGAAGAAGGATTGAGGCCCGCATGGTTTTTACCAGGTCATAAGGGGCCTCATGGCCTTGCAGTTCATCCGAATTTACCTCAAGGGTCCCTTTTTCATCGCGAAATGTAACCCCTAATTTTGACATGATGCGCTTTATGGTCTCAATGTCTCTGAGAAGGGGAACATTCTGCAATTGGTGACTGCCACCGGTTAAAAGGCAGGCCGCAATAATGGGAAGGGCGGCATTTTTTGCACCGCTCACCTTAACGTTTCCATTCAGGGGTTTTCCGCCTTTAATTAATATTTTGTCCATAGGCTAAGACCATTGATTTCTTGAATGCCGGATAAATAACAGGTACACTTTCATAAGGCTCAAAGCCCTTGTCCGCACCCCGCTTTTTGAGTCCGTCATAGGCGGGTGTTTCATGAAATTGCGAAGCGATTTGCGGACGGCTTGATCCGCCGTAGGCAGGCAGAATCGGGAGGGACCAAAGAAGTGAAATTTGTGGCCGACACCATGCTGGGAAAATTGGCCAAATGGCTCAGGATCTTAGGTTATGATACCCTTTACCAGAGTTATTACAGACCGGGTGTCATTGATCGCGTAATGAAAGAGGACCGGTTCCTTTTATCCCGCCACAAAGAAACGGTTGATCAATACACCAATGCCTTGCTGCTTGATGCTGGTCGGGTGGGAGAGCAATTGTCCGACTTGAAACGGGCGATCCCTCTTAAACCTGATCAGTCAAACTGGTTCAGCAGGTGTTTGATCTGTAATACGTTACTAAAAGAAGCGAAAGAAGATAAAGCACAGGGAAACATCCCTGAATATGTTTTTTATCAAAACATAAAAGGGATTCGATTTTGCCCTTCATGCGGTCGGTATTATTGGCCGGGCAGCCACCGGACAAAGATGATGGATCAGTTAAGAGAATGGGGCTTTATCCGTTGACCTCACATAAACCGGCCAAACGCCGGTTCAGGCAATAAAAAACCCTTCCGGCAAAGGGCCTTCCTTCCCAGCTTCAATCAATTCATGCTTACAAGAAAACCTATTTTTTCTTGGCCGCTTTCTTTTTCCTTGCTACCTTCTTTTTAGCAACCGGCTTTTTCTTAGCAACCGGCTTTTTCTTAGCGGCAGGTTTTTTCTTTTTGGCCTTCCCTTCTGCAGCCTTAGCTTTTGTAAGCTGTGATTCTAATTTCTTGACCCTGGCTTTTGTAGCGGTTACCTCTTTGGTGGCCCTTGTCAATGTTTTCTTGGCGCCTTTCAACCTAAACTGAATTTGTTTAACCGTTGCCATACTCTCTCCTTTGATTTAAGGTTAACATAAATGTCTGCAGTGGCAGAGGATAAGCAAAAAATAAATGCAAGTCAAGAGAATTTATCTCACACGAACAAAAATAATGCAAACAGGGAAATAACTATTGCAACCCAGGTAGAATGTTTTACAAGGCGAACAGTCTTTTGTATATGCGTTGGTTCGGGATCAGGGTTTCCATTTCCCAGCCAGGGTTTGCTTTTTAATTCATCAGGATACTTGACAGGCCCGGCGAGACGGATATCAAGGGCCCCTGCTACAAAACTCTCCGCATGAGCAGAGTTTGGCGAATCGTGTTTTAATCTGTCGCTCATTGCCACCTTCAAGCCATGCACAGGGTGCAAACCGCTGATCGCAGCCCCGACAAAGAGGATTATGAGGGAGAAGCGCGCGGGAACAAAATTCATTATATCATCCAGTCTCGCACCTGCCAGGCCGAAATAAATATATTCAGGGTTCCTGTAACCGATCATGGAATCTAATGTGCTTGCAACTTTAAAGGCCAGCATAAAGCTCAAGGCGGTTTTGACAGGAGATAACCCCAAAAGGCCGGCTGAAACGGCTCCCGCCACGCACCAGAAGAGAGGTGAAAGAAAGCCGTCCACAAAGTTTTCCGCTAATGTTTCCACTGCGGCCCGGCATACCCCTTTTGCATCTAAGAACCGGACATCCCGGCCCACTACCAGGGCAATGGACTCTTTAGCCTCGGTTAACCTTCCGGATTCGAGGGCGTGAATGACCGGTCTTATATGATTGATCAGGTCCCCTATGGCAAGACATGAATAGCAGATGTAAAGGTCAAAGCACATGCCTAACAGAAAATGAATACGGTGGAGGCTAAAACTTGCAGCAAGGTAAATGGTTATAAACGCGGCCTCGACAATGATTACCAAAAAGAGGCCGCCCGCCCTGCCGTTTCCTCCAACCTTTCTCAAGACCTTTTCTAATATGGAGATGCCATGTCCGATTATCCTGATGGGATGATACCTGTAACGGGGATCGCCTATGAAAAGATCAACAAAAAATGCGATAAAAAGGATGCATATCAGTTCAATCATGATGTGGAATAACTTCTTTCGCGCAAGCCCTTACCCCGGAGTCCGCATACGGGAAAGAGGAAATGATTGACATCAACTTATCATTATCATCGGGAGACCTTAGACCTATGCGGAAAAAGTTGTTTTCAAGGCCGGGAAAGTTCCGGCAGTCCCTGACATATGCACTATTTTCGAGGAGATAGTGAACAAGATCATCCAGGTTTTCTGTTCGGGTCCATCGGCAGAGGATGAAATTGGCTGAACAAGGAAACGGAATGATCCCGTCTAACTGTTTAAGGCCCCTGAAAATTCTTTCACGTTCCAAAGCGACCTCACGACGGGTTCGTTTTTCATAATTGATGCATTCAAGTAGAAGGGGGGCCACCCTATCCGCTATGCCGTTTACGGTCCACGGCTCTTTTGACTGTCTCAGGCGCGAAATAACTTTAGAATGCCCCACAACACCTCCGATCCTGAGGCCTGCAAGGGCATAAAACTTGGTCAGGGAGTGAACTACCAGAATGTTGGGCCTTACCTTATCGGTCATCAGGCTGCTCTCGGTCCACCTGTCGGTAAACTGTATGAATGCTTCATCAATAATGAACAGGTGATCAGGAAACCTGTCTGCAAGTTCCAGGAGTTGTCCTTTTGGAAACAAATGCCCGGTAGGATTATTTGGCCGGCCAAGCCAGAGGCCATCGCTGTTATTAAGGGCAGCAATCAAGTCATTCATGTCCGGGAAAGAAAAACCCGCATCAGGTGACAACGGGACCCTTGTCACCGCTGATCCGGCTAACACAGAGGCCCGCTCATAGTCGTAATAGGACGGGGTTATGACCAGGAACCGTTTCAAGCGGAGTGTCCTTGGTATCAGGTAAATCATCTCCGTGGAACCGTTCCCTGCAAGAAAGTTTTGAGAAGGTATGCCGAATTTCTTCTTGTAATAATGCGATACGCCATCTCCCTCAACAGACGGATACCCCTCAACGGCATTCAGGGTTTCTTTCCATTTCTCTTTGACGATTTCCGGAATCCCCAAAGCATTGAGATTGACACTGAAGTCAAGTACGGTCCTTTCCGCCAGGCCGAACCGGGCAAGATCAAGTCCAGGGCTTCCGCCGTGCAGGTATTGCAAGCTATTGTTCATCAGAACCCATTGTTTAGCTGTTTAACGAATTTTTTAAAAAATCCAGGTCCATCCTGTATAGCAGAGGATGCTCTCTCCTGGCAAGGCACATATCATAAGCAGGGTAACCTCCACCATCTCATTGGCCGTCCCGAGAAGGTCACCTGTTATTCCACCGAAACGACTTTTTACGCGTAGGCCGAACAGCCATGTCTGAAGCCATGCAGCAGCAAAAAGTCCCAGGGCCAAAGGACCAAAAGGGAGGCAAAGGATGATGGATATCAGATGTGAAATGAGCCTGTTTTTAGGGGAAGCCCCTTTGACAAACGGTCCGCCCATGCCTTCTTCGTTTCGCGCATAGGGAAGTGTGCATATAAGCTCTACCATCATATTTCTTGAAAGAATGAATATGGCTAAGATCCAGATTATAGAACCGGATGAAAGAATCCTTTCAAAAGCGACCCATTTTGCCGCCAATGCCAGGAAAAGGGCAAGTACTCCAAAGGACCCCAATGAAACGTCTTTCATAATGGCAAGCCTTTTTTCCCTGTGAAGAAAACCCCCGATGGAATCGGCCCAATCAGCCAGACCGTCGTAATGAAGGCCTCGCGTCAGCCATATTCCAAGTCCGATCATGAACAGCGCGGCCCCGGCCGGCCACTGTTTGAACGGCAGCAGTATCCAGATAAGGCTTGTGCCATAGAGAATCAGACCCAGCAAAAGGCCTATTACCGGAAACCAGGAAAGAGATGCGGCAAGATCCTTACTCTCTTTCCACGGCCATGGAATTGCAGTCAGTGTTTTGAGAGCAGTACTCAACCCCTTGATGTTTAGTGAAGATAGAGACATGTCATGCACCCGGCTCAATGCCCACTTCTTCAAACGTGGCCATTTCAGTGTATATTTTCATTGCATCCTCTATGATCTGCATGGCCAGGGCCGCCCCGGTTCCCTCACCGAGACGAAGATTCAGATCAAGGATAGGTCTCAGCCCTTCCTTTTCATAGAAGGTCCCGTGTCCTTTTTCGGATGATTTGTGGGAAAAAAAGAGATAATCCTTCACCGCCGGGTTAAGGCGCATGGCCACAAGGGCCCCGGCACCTGATATAAAACCATCCACCACAGTAATCATGCGCCGGGCCGCGCCCCCTAAAAAAAGACCGCATATGCCGGCAATCTCAAGACCTCCCACTGCCGCGAGTGTTGAAAGCGGATCATCCATGGCCGGTCTGTTGATTTCAAGGGCATTCTCTATGACGTTAACCTTATTCCTTAACCCTGCCTCGTCAAGCCCCGTCCCCTTGCCGGTTACGTCAATTACGTCTGCCGGCAGCAGGGCGGAAAAAATGGCCGAAGAAGGGGTGGTATTTCCGATACCCATGTCTCCGGAGGCGATTATGACAGTCCCGTCATTATATGCCTTTTCAGCCATCTCAATACCAACGATAATGGCTTTTTTCGCCTCTTCGCGGGTCATTGCCGGTCCTCGAGCAATGTTTCCTGCGGCTCTCCTTACATTTTTCCGGACGAGTCCTTCAGCGTCCTGAAGGTTCTCTTTCATACCTATGTCGATAACTGATACATCAGCCCCGGCGCAGCGCGCAAGGACATTGATCCCTGCGCCACCGGCCAAGAAATTTCTGACCATTAAGCCGGTCACGTCCTGTGGATAGGCGCTGACCCCTTCCGAGACCACGTCGTGGTCCCCCACAAATACGAAGACCTCTTTTTTTGCAAGTGAAGGTCTTTCCTC
>JAFDAP010000046.1 GCA_019313765.1 Deltaproteobacteria bacterium
GCCTACGCCTCGGAGAGCGTGGCAGATGCGTTGTAGAGATAAAAATGCGCCTCTTTGAAAAGAGATCCGCATGCCCCGCCATTATGGACTAACGCCGCTACTTATTGAGCTATTACGTGGAAGCGATAAAGGGAGAGCTTTTACGCAAAGAGGAATAATATGTCGAAACTTACGCCCATGCTCAGGCAATATATTGGCATCAAAAATGAATATCCTGATGCCATTTTATTTTTCCGCATGGGTGACTTTTACGAGATGTTTTTTGATGATGCCCGGATCGCGGCTAAGATACTTGGCATTACCCTGACGGCCCGGGGGACCTATAACGGGGAAAAGGTCCCCATGTGCGGCATACCCCATCATGCTTACAGAAATTATATCGGCAGGCTGGTCGATAGCGGTCGTAAGGTCGCCGTTTGTGAACAGATCGAGGACCCGAAAGAAAGTAAGGGGGTCGTAAAGAGAGAAGTGGTCCGGCTGGTTACCCCCGGCTCGGTAGTGGATGAAGGGGATATGGACGATAAAACCAACCTGTATATGGCCGCAATATCCGAAGGCGATGAAAGGTATGGGTTGGCCCATGCGGACCTTTCGACCGGCGAGTTCCGGGTCACGGAAGTCGAATCGTTTAATGAACTCCTGGAAGAACTGGGAAGAATAGATCCGACAGAGCTTTTGATCCCCGAGAATGATAATTTGGCGGGAAAAAAGGAATTGTCCAACTATCAACTGGAGATTTTGGGAAGGTATTCCTTTGATCCTCGACAGGCGGAAGGTCTCTTAAAAGAGCAGTTAGGCGTCAGGTCCCTGACCGGATTCGGGTGCCAGGACATGCCCGCGGGGATCATTGCGGCCGGGGCCCTTGTTCACTATTTTCGGGATACACAAAAGGGACCCCCGGAGCACATAAAGGAAATCGTAAGCTACCGCATGGGTGATTTTATGTTCTTGGATGAATCCACCTGTGCCCATCTGGAACTCCTGAAAACAATGCGCCGCCAGTCCGTGAAAGGATCTCTGTTCCAGATCATTGACAGGACCGTGACACCCATGGGCAGCCGGCTCTTGAAAAAGTGGATTGCATATCCCCTTATTGACCTCGAAAAGATTCGGGAACGATTAGGGGCCGTATCCAGCCTCAAGGATGCCCCCATGTTTCGTGAAAAGATCAGAGAGGAACTCAAAGAGATCTATGATCTGGAACGATTAAACGGTCGTATTGCCTTAGGCAGGGCAAATGCAAGGGACCTTCTGGCCCTTAAACATTCGATTCAAAGGATTCCATCGATTAAGAACGCCTTAAGCGGTTCAACAAGTACACTCCTGTCAAAGATCGCAATGACATTGGACAGCCTGGATGATATCGCAGTTTTGATTGATGAGGCCATTTATGATGACCCACCGGTTTCCGTAAAGGAGGGGGGAATTATCAAAGACGGTTATGATGATGAATTGGACCGCCTGATCTCTCTGAGCCGTGACGGAAAGAGCTGGATCGCGGATTTTGCCGCATCCGAACAGAAGAGGACAAAGATATCGAGCCTCAAGGTGGGGTTCAACAGGGTCTTTGGCTATTACATTGAGATTTCCAGGACCAACCTTCATCTTGTGCCGCCCGATTATGTCAGAAAGCAGACCCTGGTAAATGGGGAGCGTTACATTACCGAAGACCTGAAGACGATGGAAGAACAGGTTCTGGGTGCCGAAGAAAAGAGGGTGGTACTGGAGTTTGAGATTTTTGACCGGATACGCAAGAAGATAGCGCTTGAGAATCAGCGCATTAAACAGACCGCGACGCTCATTTCCCGGATCGATGTCATACACGGACTGGCCGAGACGGCGGAAATGAACGACTACATAGCTCCGGAAGTCAACGATGGTAACGGCATAGATATCGTGGATGGCCGGCATCCTGTTATCGAGCAAACCGTCAAGGATGAGGATTTTGTGCCGAATGATATCTCTTTGGATTCGAAGGAACAGCAAGTATTGATTATCACAGGGCCTAATATGGCAGGTAAATCCACGATCCTCAGACAGACCGCGATTAGCGTGTTGATGGCCCAGATGGGAAGCTTTGTCCCTGCTTCCAGGGCGGTCATCGGTGTGGTGGATCGTATCTTCACCAGGGTGGGTGCTTCGGACGATCTGGCAAAGGGACAGAGTACGTTCATGGTGGAAATGAATGAAACGGCAAACATCCTCCGCCACGCGACACCCAAGAGCCTTGTCATATTGGATGAAATCGGACGCGGTACAAGTACCTATGACGGTTTGAGTATTGCCTGGGCTGTAGCAGAGGCATTGCATGATCGGGGCGGCAAAGGTGTGCGCACCCTTTTTGCGACACATTATCACGAACTCACGGAACTGGTGGCCACCAAACAGCGTGTAAAAAATTTTAATATTGCGGTCCGTGAGTGGAATGACCGGATTATTTTTTTAAGAAAGATCGTTCCCGGAGGCACGAGCCGGAGTTACGGCATACAGGTGGCCCGGATTGCCGGTTTACCCGGTAATGTCCTCAAAAGGGCCAAGGAGATTCTCGACAATCTGGAAAGTACCGAACTGGATGAGGTAGGGCGGCCTCGCCTTGCCCATACGTTTCCCGAAAAAAAAGAGGGTGATGTTGTTCAATTAGGCCTTTTTGGTTCACAGGATCATAAACTGAGGGAATGGATTCGGGATATGGATATCTCTAAAATGACACCCCTGGATGCATTGGTGGAGCTTAATAAACTCAAGGAACACGTTGGCCCCGAACAATAATTATGAAAACAAAAATCAGTTACATCCTGATATTGGTTCTTGTCGTTATTTTTTCAGCGGGCGGGTCTGAAGTCTCAGGCAAGACCTCTAAAAGGTCTGAAATGCTCCTCAAGAAGGCAGACCAGTGCCGCAGGTCTTTGAACCGGTCCCCAAAAAAGAAAAAATACCGCCACAACTGGCTGGCGTGTATCCATCGTTATGAAAAAGTTTCCGCACGTTATCCCAAATCGAATCAGGCGGCATGGGCATTATATCGTTCGGCCAGGATGTATACGTCGCTTTATTCCTATGCCAGAAGGGCCAGTGATCTGGATGAAGCCGTTGGTCTTTACAGGAAATTGGTTGATAAATACAGGAACCATCGTATTGCAGATGATGCCCAATACCGGATAGGGGAGATTTATTATAAATATAAAAATGACCTTCCCCAGGCATACGTGGAATTCCTGAAGGTGGATATTAGATTCCCTTCCGGAGATATGCGGCCAAAGGCCAGGAAGATGTTAGATGAATTGGCCGTTACCTTAGGTAAAAGGGACGAGAAAAAGACTGTTAAGAAAAGCGGCCCGTCAAAATCCGGGTCCATCGCGGTAAAGGAAATCCGGCACTGGTCAACCCCCAATTATACAAGGGTGGTATTTGACCTTGAGAATCCAGTTAAGTATAAGCACCACCTGCTCAAAGCGGATCCTGACAATAAAAAACCTCGCAGGCTTTACCTGGATCTGGATGGCGCCCGTGTCACGCCCAGGACTGAAAGGGTGATAGCCATTAAAGACGGATTGCTCAAAAGGGTCAGGGCGGCCCAATACAAAAAAGACGTGGTTCGGGTGGTACTCGATATGGAAAGCATCGGGGGATACAAGGCCTTCCATCTTCATGACCCTTTCCGAATCGTGGTGGACGTTCGAAGGAATGACAGGCCCCGCGCAGAAAGAAAATCCAAACCGGCCTTGAAAAAGAGACCCGTCCGGAAAGGTTTCAGGAAGGCCGAACACCCGGAAAAAACCGCATCCCTTGCCAAGCAACTCGGGCTGAATGTCAGGAGAATCGTGATCGATCCAGGTCACGGGGGCAAGGATCCGGGCTGCAACTTAAGGGGAGGTGTCAAGGAAAAGAACATAGTCCTGAGCATCGCCAGACTCCTGGCAAAGAAGATCAGGGAAAAAATCGGATGCGAAGTATTCCTCACAAGGAATAAAGATACCTTTATATCCTTAGAGCAGAGAACGGCCATTGCCAACATGAAAAAGGCGGACCTTTTTATATCACTTCATATTAATGCCCATAAGAACAGAAAGATATGGGGACTGGAGACCTATTTCCTCAATATGGCCACGGATGAAAGGGCCGTTATGGTAGCCGCAAGGGAGAATGCGACTTCTGAAAAGAATATCAGCGACCTTCAGACGATTCTCAACGACCTGATGCTGAACACGAAGATTCATGAATCGAGCAGGCTGGCCCATGAGGTCCAGAAGGGTATGGTTTCCAGTATCAAAAAGAGGTATAAGAAGGCCAAGAGTCTGGGTGTAAAGCAGGCCCCTTTCTATGTGCTGATCGGCGCCCAGATGCCTGCTATACTTGTTGAGACGGGATTTTTGACCAACCCGACCGAAAAGAAGCGGTTGATGAGCAAGAAATATCAGGACAATGTGGCTGAAGGGATCTGCATAGGCATACGTGCCTATATTAAGAGTATTGATCAAGCAGGATGATTGGTTTTAATAAAGGTTAACAGGTTCAGAGTTCACCGTTCAGGGTTATCTTTGAACCCGTGAACGGTTACCATATTTGCAATCGCTATTTCATCCTTAAATAGGCATCAATAAACGGGTCAATCCCCCCGTCCATAACCTTTTCCACGTTACCCATTTCCACATTTGTCCTGTGGTCCTTGACCATTTGATACGGATTAAAAACGTAGGACCTTATCTGGCTGCCCCATGCGATTTCTTTTTGGGTTTGATGCATCTCTTGTTTTTTCTGATCCAGCTTTGATCTTTCGAGTTCATAAAGCCTGGCCTTCAGCACCTTCATGGCCATTTCCCTGTTACGATGCTGGGATTTTTCGTTTTGACACTGGACGACTATCCCTGTGGGGAGATGCGTGATCCTGATGGCCGAGTTGGTCTTGTTAACATGCTGGCCTCCGGGACCGCTTGCCTTAAAGGTATCAATGCGAAGGTCCTTTTCATCGACTTCGATCTGAATATCCATATCCACTTCCGGAAGCACGGACACGGAGGCAAATGATGTGTGTCTTCTTCCCGTGGCATCAAAGGGCGAGATCCTGACCATGCGGTGGATGCCGTGCTCTGATTTCAGGTGTCCATAGGCATAGGGACCGTTCACTGTAAAAGTAGCGTTTTTGATGCCTGCCTCGTCTCCTGCGAGATAGTCGATGACCTGGAACTGCATTCCCCTGTCTTCGCACCAGCGCATGTACATCCTGAAAAGCATTTCCACCCAGTCCTGGGCCTCTGTTCCGCCTGCCCCGGCATTAATTGCCATAATAATGTTTCGCCTGTCGTCAGGATCACTTAACAATGATTGAAATTCCAGGACCTCGATCTCTTTTTGAAGACGATCTACATCCCCGGACACTTCTTTCAGGGTAGGAGTGTCATCCTCTTCCTTGGCCATCTCAGCTAAGATATTGGCATCTTCGGTCTCCTGGTAAAACTTCTGCCATTGATCGATTTTTTCGCGCGATGATGCACGCTTTTGGGTCAACCTGGCGATCTCCTCCTGGTCCTTCTGCCAGAAATCGGCCTTGGACATTATTTTTTCAATTTTTTCAAGTTCTTCTTCCTCTTTGTCCAGGTCAAAGATGACCTCGTAGGTCGTCGAGCTGATTCATAATATGGTCAATTTTTTCCTTGAGGTCTTCGTACATTTTTTGTTCCTCCTGTGGTTTTTCAGCAAAAAATAAAATGTAACATTTTCTTGAGTTATATACCTTAATTCTAACCCATAATAAAATTATTTCAAGCAATATCATCCTTGTTTGCAGGGCCACGTCATTTAAACAGGTAATTGCTTGGATTAAATAAAGTTACTGGCATATGAAAATCATAAAAATTCCAAGCATCAAAATACAAATCTCAAATAAATATCAATGACCGAAATTCAAAATTCAAAACAGATAGAATGACGGCGAGACATCCAATAAGTGTTTGAAATGTTTTGGTCACGCTCAGCGCAGGCGCTTGCGCCGCGTGTTGGAATTTATAATTTTGATATTGTTTGCAATTTGAGTATTGTAATTTGGGATTTTAGTGGCGTATCCGGGAAAGCAAATCGCTTCTATCTGAATCAGTTAGAGTTGAATTTGATGTTTCCCAGTCCTTATTTGCCCCTCCTGTGCCACAGACAGTAAAAAACCTTAATAAGTGAGATGACTAAGAGTGAGAGCGCAAACAGGTCTCCGTAACGGGCATAGAACGTCAGGGCTGACCCGGATGTGTCAACCGAGCCCCTTAAAACCGCTTCTGTAAAGAGGTTGCTTTTTTTAAGGATCTCACCCCGAGGGCTTATAAATGCGCTGAAACCGGTATTTGCGGCGCGGATGGTCGGCAGCCTGTTTTCCACGGATCGGAATACGGTCATGCTCAAATGCTGGTAAGGTGCGCTTGTCATGCCGAACCAGGCATCGTTAGTGAGGTTGACAAGGATGTTGGCGCCTTTTCTAGCATGTGCACGGGCCAGTTCCGGAAATATAACCTCAAAACATATGAGGATACCGGTGGAAAGCCCTTCATGTTTCAGGGGGGCAACCTTGTCCCCCACATCAAAATCCCCGGCCGCAGGTACAAGGCGATTGACAAAAGAGAGGAACCTCCCGAGAGGAACATATTCACCAAAAGGCACAAGGTGTACTTTGTCATAATACTTTATGGGCTGGTCGTCAGGCGTAAGTAAGTAGGCGCGGTTATAGTATCTGGTCATCCCGGAAACCCTTTTGTAAGCGGGACTGCCGAAGACAAGGGGGGCCCCCGATTCCACTGCGAAGGAAAGAACACGTGGTGAGAATTTGACGTTATCCTGAAAGAAAAAGGGGAGTGCTGCTTCCGGCCATACAATCAACCCGGGCCTGAAATCAAGGCCCGTGTGGGTGAGCCTCAGATAGGTGGCCACGGTCTCTTCCTGGTAAGCGGGGTCCCATTTAACGGACTGGTCAATATTGCCCTGGATGATCACGGCGTTAACGCTTTTTCGGGACTTGCCTCCCGAGAGGTCCCCGGTAAGACGGTAGTGAGCGTATGCGAAGGTACTTCCTGCCATGAGGACGGCAATAAGGACCTGCCATTTGAGGAGACTGCTGCGCCTCTCATGGTGCATGAATAAGAGCCAATAGATGAGCCCGTTTGAGAATATGATCAGAAAGGAAAGCCCGTATACACCACAGATGTCTGCAATCTGGATGACATACAAATGCTCATATTGTGAATATCCGAGAAGGCACCAGGGGAAACCGGTTAAGAGTTTGGACCTGATATATTCAAGGCCCACCCAGAAACCTGCCATGAATATCAGGTCAAGACGAGAGCCCCCGAGATAGGTGGTCAGACTGGAAAAAAGGCCAGAATACAGGGCCAGGTAGAGGCACAGGAGAATGAGGGGGATAAAGCTAACAACGATGTTCAGGTTTCCATAATGACCGAGGACTACCACAATCCAGTAGAGCAGGGTCAGATAATGGGCCATGCCGGTGATAAGCCCTAATCTGAAGGCCGGGGAGGGAGATTTATTGTCGAGGCTTTTTAGAAGCGGCACTAAGGCAAACCATGCGAGGAATGATAGGTTTCCAGGCGGGAAGGACGCGGTCAACATAATCCCGGAAAGGACGGCAAGCAATATGTCGCGGCCGGAAAGCGGGATCCGTTTCTCTTTCGTATTTACTATTGTGTATTTGCCCGGGGCATTCATGTTTTCACGGATCAATCCTGTACTTTTTTTTCTTCCTCGGGGGAGAAGGGAGGGGGATTGCGGGTGATGAGGAGTTTTTCAATTTTTCTTTGATCAGCTTCTCGGATGGTGATTGTAAAATCCTCAAACGGGACCTTTTCATTTACTTTGGGGATCCTTCCCAAAAGGTGGATTACAAACCCGCCTACCGACTCGAAGTCCCCTGACGGCAACCGGATGTCGAGGTGTTCTTCCAATTTTTCCACCTCCATACGCGCGTCCACGAGGATGGATTTCTCATCAATGATTGTGAGCATGGATTCATCGGCATCATGTTCGTCCAGAATCTCCCCGACGATCTCTTCGAGGATATCTTCAATGGTAATTATGCCGGCAGTGCCCCCGTACTCATCGGTTACTATGGCCAGATGGTTCATTTTTTCTTTCAGGGTTTTTAACAGTTTGCTGACCGTCTGGGTTCCAGGCACAAAATAAGGCTTTCTGAGGATTTCAAGCGGAATATTCGAAGTGGGGGGTTCACCCAAAAATTTCAGGAGATCCTTTGCGTGAAGGATGCCAGTGATCTCATCGATATTGTCGTTGTAGATGGGGATCCTGGTGTGACCGCAATCGGTAACCAGCCTGATGACCTCGCCTAACGTGGAGTTTGCCGGAGCTGAAGAGATCTCTGTACGTGGAATCATGATGGAATGGGCCCTGGTCTCTTTCAGGTCGAGAACGCCATTGACCATGTGCGTCTCTTCGTCGCTGATGAGACCTTTGGCCTGCCCTTCATCCATGAGGTCATGAATCTCTTCTGCCAGGTCGCTGCTGTCGCCGAGGGGGGGCTTCTTTTTAATCAGAGATTTGATGAGACTGAAAAAGCCTTTTCCTGAATCATCTTCCAAGGATATTTTTGCTCTCCTGTAGGGCTTAAATGTTATGAAAATTCTACAATTTATTAAAAATAAATGTCAAGATATTTGCATGATCACGGTCGCATGGCTCAAATAGCGCTTGACTGGGACATCTTTGTATAATATAGTTAAAAATTTTGTAACAGTTATCCAGGGCGGGCATAGCTCAGCTGGTAGAGTACAAGCTTCCCAAGCTTGGTGTCGCGGGTTCGATTCCCGTTGCCCGCTCCAGATGCTATATTTAGGTTAAGAATTGGCCTGACACCCTTTTTGAGGTTATCAACCGGAATTTCAGGCGTGGTTGACATACTTTAAATTGCGGACTTGGCGTTGGTTTTTCATAATTCCTTTATTCTTTGAGAAGGATCTTATGTAATAAAGCGCTTAACATTTTGTCTGCAATCAGCGGGCCTCAACGCCCGCTTTTTTTATTGTTTGGGGAACTGTACAGGTTCAAAGTTTGAGGTTCAACACGTAAAAGAAATATTATCTGTGCCGGAAACCTGTCTTGTTCCACAAACGGCTCAGGAAAAATACAGACTTTGAAATTCCGGATTGTGAGATGTCGAACGCGGCTGATTTGGTTAATAAAGAAGTGACCCTGCTCATTGAACCAGTTCTGGAAGAAATGGATGTTGAGCTTGTAGATATTGAATATCTGTCAGAGCATGGCAGGTGGATTCTCAGAATTTATGTTGACCAGGAGGGCGGCATTACCTTGGATGGCTGTGCGCGGGTGAGTAGGGAAATCGGTGACTTGATCGACGTGAAAGACATTTTGCAGCATGAATATGTCCTTGAGGTCTCGTCTCCCGGGCTTAACAGGCCTCTTAAAAAGGAAAAGGATTTCTTAAGGTCGGTTGGAAATAAGATCAAAGTCAGGATGGTTGCCCCTGTTAAGGGTCGCCGGAATTTCACAGGTTACTTACGGGATTACAGGGACGGGATGTTGTATATTGACGTAAAAAATGATTTGGTGCCCTTGCTCCGG
>JAFDAP010000047.1:0-8990 GCA_019313765.1 Deltaproteobacteria bacterium
TACATATATCCTTGGTCCCATCGTCTAGCGGTCTAGGATATCGGCCTCTCACGCCGGAGACAGGGGTTCGATTCCCCTTGGGACTACCAGAACAAAAACAACCCCTTGATTTTCCATAATGGAGCCAAGGGGCTTTTTGTTGGGCAGGAAACTGGAGCGAAAGTTGGAAACAGAAGATATTGACATTCGTTTTGGAGTAGCGGCGGCACAAAAAGGCTTTCTGAAGAAAGATCAGATTCTGGAAGCCCTTGACATTCAGTTAACGGAAGATTTTTCGATTGGAAAGCACCGCCTTATCGGCACGATATTGTTTGAGCAGGGTCACCTTACCATCGCACAAGTCAACGATGTGCTTGCATACCTTGCTGGCGTTCGTGGTCAAAAGGGCGAAAAGGAAAGCTTCTGAGAAGGATAGTTACGATCTTATCTCTTTGAAGGTGTTTATTAATCCGTTTGTGGAAGAATCATGGGTTACGATCTGTATATCATCCTTCAGTTCCGGCAATATCTTTTTTGATAATTGTTTGCCCAACTCAACGCCCCACTGGTCGAAACTGAATATATTCCAGATAACTCCCTGGACAAAGATCTTGTGTTCATACATGGCAATCAGACTTCCCAAGACCCTTGGTGTGAGTTTTCTGAACAGGATCGAATTTGTCGGACTGTTGCCTTTAAATATCTTATGGGGCAATATCTTTTGGATTTCTTCGTTACTTTTCCTATCCCTTTTCAATTCATCGACAACTTCTGTTTCAGCTTTTCCATTCAAAAGGGCCTCGGTTTGAGCGAAGAAGTTCGACAATAGTATATTATGATGATCGCCGATCGGATTATGACTGATGGCCGGCGCTAAAAAATCTGCTGGAATCAGTTTCGTTCCCTGGTGAATTAATTGATAAAAGGCATGCTGCCCGTTTGTCCCGGGTTCTCCCCATATTATCGGCCCTGTCTGATAATCGATTCGCCGACCGTTCCTGTCTACCGATTTTCCGTTGCTTTCCATATTGGCCTGTTGAAAGTAAGCCGGGAACCGGTGCATATATTGATCATAGGGTAGAATGACCTCTGTTTGGGCGCCGAAGAAATTATTATACCAGATCCCGATTAATGCCAGGACTACAGGGATATTTTCTTCAAAGGGGACTTCATGAAAATGCCGATCCATTGCAAAAGCGCCCTGTAATAATTCTGAAAAGTTCTCATATCCGATATAACATGCTATTGACAAACCGATTGCCGACCAGAGGGAATAACGCCCACCAACCCAGTCCCAGAATTCGAACATATTGTCTTTGTCAATTCCGAATGCGTCAACTTCTTTTGTATTGGTCGAAATCGCCACAAAGTGTTTGGCTATGTGGGCTTGATCTTTAGCGTGGCTTAAAAACCATTCCCTCGCGGAAAATGCATTGGTCATTGTTTCCTGGGTCGTAAAGGTCTTTGAAGCGATCATAAATAATGTGGTTTCCGGGTTCAGCCCTTTCAGTGTCTCCGTAATATGGGTCCCATCGACATTCGACACAAAATGGACTGAAAGGTTTTCTTTTGCATAGGCTTTTAAACACTCCGTGACCATTACCGGGCCTAAGTCTGATCCGCCAATTCCGATATTCACGATATCGGTCACCTTCTTTTGGGTGAAGCCTTTCCACTCACCTGAAATGACTCTATATGAGAAGGCCTTAATCTTCTCTAAAACCGCATGTACTTCCGGCATTACGTCTTTGCCGTCGACATAGATTGGGGAGTTTTTTCTATTTCTTAAGGCGATGTGCAAAACCGCCCTGTTTTCCGTTTCATTTATTCCGGCTCCACTGAACATCTTGTCGATTGCATCTTTCAGTCCGACCTCGTAGGCTAACCCGATTAATAGCCTCAGGGTTTTCCCCGATATTCGATTTTTCGAGTAATCGACAAGAATGTCATTGAACCTTATAGAGAATTTTTTGAATCTTTCCGGATCATCAGCAAAGAGCTGTTTCATGTGAATACTCTTCATCATCTCGTAATGATCCGCGAGATCTTTCCAATTATTTGTCTTCAAAGGATTAATCTTTTTCAACACAAAAACTCCACTGAATTGGAATCCCGACTTTCAACATGGCTGTTAAATGCTGAGATCCTTAAGTTTATTGTATCCGTTCACGGGGTTCAGGTGTCGGGTGTACTCCTCATCCCCTTAGTCATTTGTCGTCTATCGGTTGAGTTGTTTTTGGAGCCGCACAACGTATAACGATAACCGTAACGAGTAGCGCAACCGCAACCGTTCATCCGAGCCTTGAGCCTCGTGAACAGTTACAGTTTATTTTATTCACGCACCCTCAATTTTACTTTTTACTCCATCAAATTTCGTTGCGATAAGATTTTCAAATTCTTTCCCGAAGAACCAGCGGTTGTTCTGCAAATACCACTTTATGCTTTCCCAATAGTCCTTCAACTCATGACTGTCCTGAATTGTGCCGAGAATGCCATCGATTTCGGAGAGTTTATCCCGCTTTAAGCTGTCCTTTCTCAATTCGTAAAGATCGTTCAACCTGTTCTTCTGATCATCGGAAAATCCTATATCATAAGACCGCTCAAGCAGATCCTCCACTAAATTGTGGAGTTCTGCAAAATCCTTGATTAGATCCATCTGTTTCTTGGTCTGGTTCAATATCATATCAGTAATTTCCACCAGCCTCTTTTCAAATACCTTTTCAATCTCAAGTTCGTAATCATCTGTCTGGAATGGATGTTTTCTCAAGGATTGAAGGCTGTAGTGAAAATAGTTTTTTAGTTGCTCGACATCACTTATTTTGTCCATATAAGCTATCTTGTGGGAGATATTGATACGCTCATAAAAATTGATGGAAAGGACATTCGGAAACGGTTCCTTTCTCAGGACAATGCCGGTTTTGGCCTTGAACATGTTAGTCAACTGCTTCTTATCTTCCCATAGTTTTTTTAGGGAAAGTCTGCTGAGATAGTCATTGACGGCCTCATATCGCTTTTCAATCTTTTCGCTCATGACCAAAAAGTTCAAGCAGACCGGTGTGCTCTTGGAATCAAATTTTCTTGAACCTAACAGCCCTGCCAGGATGAGCTTGAGCTGGTTTTCATAACTCAGATACCCACTGAGTTTCTCATATCCGAAAATGCGCACCTTATCGCCTACAAGCTGGTTCAGGATGAAATGTCTTGTCTCTTCCGCTAAGTTTTGAAGGGTATTATAAATGCGGAATGCCTCATAGACCTCCTTTTCATATGTGGCATATCCGATACTGGAGAACTTCCTTTTTTTGTAGATGAATTTCAGGGGAGCCTTTAACATAAGTTTTACAAGGTCAAGGAATTCGACATATCTTATCCCCCTTAATTTGAAAAGCCTTTCCATGGCAAAGATCATTTTGCCGGATCGGATACATTCAGCAGTATCAACTGCTTCCCATCTGCTCGATTCGAGATAATCCTCCGGTGTCACCCCTTCCGGGAGCCCGCTCAGTTTATAGTTTTCAAGGGCATAAAATAGTTTGCCCCTGTGGGTAAAGATTTCATTAAGTTGTGTTCCGAAATAGGTTTTGTGATCAAGGGTTTTATGACACATGTCTCTTATCCGGAACATCCGTCCTACCAGATCTTCGAGAATTAAATCCTCCCTTATGGCAGATATCATGATAAAGGAAAAAACGAAAAAGGCGTCAATCAGATCCCTGTCCGGGGACTCGAGAATGTCTTGTAACGCATAAAAGGAGAGCTCACCCCGTATAATATGGTGGAGAAGACCGTGGTGTCTGACCAGGAAAATCAGGTAGGCCTTTCCTTTTTTGCCGAGAAAATATCTTTCGGCAATTTTTTCCGTTTCTATAAAGAATGCACCCGTATGAGCAAGGTCTGCCGGGTTGATTTTGTTCCTGTATTCCTCCCTCAGACCGGGTATTCTACCGATATCCTGAAATATGAATGATTTTATGAGGGCATCAAACAGGGGTTGATTCCGGCCCAGACGGGCAACAATATTTTCCAGGTCTTCTATCTGTGATTCACTAAAACCTACAATGCCTGTGGCCATGGGCCCAAATTCCCTTTGGGCCAGACTGTGCAAAAACTGGGTATCCTGGAAGCCCTCTTTGTCGTGTCTGATAAGGGCCTGGATTTTCTTAGTAGCAGTAGCAATGTAATGGGTGACAGGTGATGTCAGATACAGGTGCCATGAGGAATCCAGGTTTTCAAGGGCCGTAAATTCAGGAAGGATAAAATTCAACAGGGCCGGTGTGTTGTAGCGGAGCAGTTCAAGATCAGTGTAAACATCCTCGGGATGGAAGATCACATTAAGGAAGTTCGACCTCAGTTGTTCCCTCAGGTCTTGGACCCTTTCAAACCACCGATTCTGTCTTGCGGGCAATTTCAGGGCAAAATCCTTCTGATCAATGAGCCTGAGATGGCTCTGGTAAAAACTTTCCAGATTGGAGAAAAGGACCTCCAGGTTCTTCAAATCCTCCACCTCGATTTCCCATATGAGATGCCCTGCTAATTTTCTGGTCAGGGATTCCAGCTTTTCAATATTCCTGACCATGTCCATGTAAGTGATTTCGAGGGCCTGGGTTTTCGGGTCAATTCTCAAATGAAAGCCGGTGCCTATGATGAACGAGGAGTAGACCTGGTAGAGCTGATCGCTGAACTGCCTGAGAATACCAAGATCGAGGTAATCAAGCTTGATGCCTCTCACCTCATTTTCCACTTTCTTTACCCAGTCCTCGATTTCCATCGGTTCCTTGTCAGCAAGTATCGGATTGAAGTTAATAATCTCGCCGCGCGCCAGATTTACCGCGATCCATAAAAGAACAAATACATTTTTGCTGTCCATTCTTTCAAACAAGTGGCCGGTGCCGTGGAACTCTATGTCAAGGAACTTCCTGTAGAACACCGGCAGTTGCAAAGGATCGAACTTCAGGTACCTTTCCTCAAATTGCTCTATTGTATCAACGAGTTTTATTACATTTTCTATCCTTAAGAGCTTTGCATCATCATAGTCGGCTAAGGATTCCTTTTCCATCTCACCCTTTTGCCTTAGTTCGGGCCAGTTATCTAAGAATTCAAAGTGATTGATCATTTTTAGGAGTTTACGGATAATTTTATGGTGTATGCCTCCCATGGAAGTGATTTTTTCGTCCATAAGCCTGTCCCAATCCAGTTCTCGATTGGTGACCACCCTTTCGGTAGACTCGTAAAGGGCAAAAAGCTCGGCAAGTTGCCCTTCCGTCAGTTCTGTCTCCCTGAAGGCTTCTATTTCGGCCATAGTCATCAGCCGGCAGTAACGCAGGAGGTTGAGCGCCTGATGCTGGTCGTAGGATCGGGCAAGGTCTGAAACCGGCTTCAAGGCCTTTTCAGGCATTTTTCCGGATATAATGCGGCCTAAGGGGGTATGTCCGAGGACGATATAGAAGATTTCCTTTAACTCATTATGGCTGAATCCAAAAAAAGGAAAGACTTCCAGGTTTTCAAGGACCCTGGTTTTCGATCCTTCGATATTGTCAGGGTTGAGATAATCCCTTAATTTTTCGAGCAGGCTGATTTTTTTTATTAGTTTGATGACGTCGTTTAGGGCGATAAATCTTCGGCTCTTGTTTTCAAGAGGTTGTGTCAGGCGGTCGAGATAGATTTGTGGCAGGTTTTTGTAGCTTCCTTTTTTTAGCTTGTCCAGCACTCGAAGGGTCCGGATTACATAGTCAAATGAGTTCCTGTACTCTGCCAAAAGGTCGGGGGGGCAACCAATTAGTTTTGATTCCATTACATCCCGCTTGATCTCAGCCATAGTGGTCTTTAATGGTTTCTTTTGCCCGAGATAAATGAGCATGTGATTTGGCGAGTAATCGGTGAAAGAGAAACGTTTTTTCCAATCTTCTCTTATGGTTTGAGGAATAAGGGGCTTTAAGAAGATATTGTCAAAAAATACGGAGAGGAACCTGGACCAGACTTTTTCCTGGTCACCTAAAAAAGACGAATCCGTGAGCTGAAAATTGATATAAGGCAGATTGTTTAGCTGGTCAAGGGTAGTCTTTTCCAGGGATTTCCCGCCAAGGAGTTTGTCAATGACTTCCTGTTCTACATAAAGACCGCTCAAATACTTTTGGAAGTCAAAGATGTTGACCTGGAGGGACTTATTTCTTGTCTTGTATTTCTTCCTGGTCTTGAAAATGTGGCTGAACAGAATGAAATTCTTTTCTTCTTGAATTGTTTTAAAGATAAGCTTCGCAGTTCGATTGATTTTCTGGGTATAATGGGTTGTTATGATAAATATCTCACCATCCGGCTTCAGCAGATTGTAGATCTTCCAGAGGATGTAAATTGAGTATTGTTCCAGACGCTTCTTTGAAAGAATCTTTTGGGAGAAGGGGCTGGATTTTTCCATTAAAATAATTTCATAAAGGTCTCTTGTGAGAATGACCAAATCCAGGGACTGGTTTAAAGCCTGCAGGCTATCAAGGGAATCTAAGACCACAAAATTGTGTTCTTTGAAACGAAAGGAGAGTTCTCGAGTGATTAAGTCATCCTGGTGCGTTACCAGCCCAATGGAATGGTATTCCTTGAAATATTTTTTTCGGTGGAAACCGACGATTTTGGAAATTTCGTCTACCTTAGACTTGACGTGGGTAAGGGTATTGGACAACAGGTAAACCGGAATCAGGTAATAGGGCTTTCCGAGTTTCGAAAACCTGATTAATAGTCCAATATTTCTATATATTTCATTGAGAACTTTGTAGTGAAGCGAGATATCTTCCGGGTTATCGAGGGCGATGGACTGGAACAGCTTGAGGTCCTTCGGCTTTAGCCTGTCGTAGATTTCGAAAAAACCGAATCCATAGGCATTTCCGCCGAATCTGCTCTGAAGCTGGGAGGGGTGTTTCCGGGCCGCGAAGGTTCCTAAGGGGATATCTGCCGGATCAATCCCCAGGGCCTTGAACTCCTCCGGTTTGATAGGTCGAAAGGAATCTTTTTGCCAGGAGATTTCCGTGGAATAGAAATCAGTGGGATCCATGCCACCAACTTAAAGCCAGCGTTTGCGGCGTTTGTAGGATTTCACATCCTTGTATGATTTGAGGGCCCCGGAGGCCGCCGTACCCAAATAAAACTCCTTCACATCCGGGTTTTCACGCAGATCTTTTGCATCACTCTCCATGACAATCTTGCCGTTCTCCATTACATACCCATAGTGGGCGATCTGGAGGGCCATATTGGCATTCTGCTCCACAAGCATAAGGGTGGTTCCTAACTCTTTATTTACCCGTCTGATAATTTGAAATATCTCTTTGACTAAGAGAGGCGCAAGACCCAGGGACGGTTCGTCTAAGAGCAGGAGCTTGGGCTGGGCCATAAGTCCTCTGCCCATCACTAACATCTGGAGTTCGCCACCGCTGCAATAACCTGCCAGGTTCTTTTTTCGTGCGAGCAGGGCAGGGAAGTAGTGGTAAACCAGTTCCAGATCTTTCTTGTAAGGCTTGCCCCAGCGGGTGGCCGTGCCGACCCTCAGATTCTCTTCGACAGTCAGATACTTGAATTCCTGTCTTCCTTCGAGTACCTGGATAATACCTTTGCGGGTAATTTCTTCCGGAGAGGAATTCTGGACCGGCATCCCGTCATATTCAATGGAACCGTCCGTAACCTTGCCGTTTTCGGGCTTGAGCAGGCCGGAAATGGCTTTCAGGGTAGTGGTCTTGCCGGCACCGTTGCTTCCCAAAAGAGAGACAATCTGTCCTTTCTTAACGGTAAGGGATACCCCTTTTAGGACCTGTATGACATCGGAATAAACCACACTGATGTTGTTTATAAGTAATCTGATGTTGTTTTCCATGCGGGTAAACTCCGAATTAGGAATTTGAACATAGGCATATGCTAATACGAAAACGGCCACAGCCTGAAATTGGAACGGATAATACGCCAGACCTCTGCCAGGCCCTTTGGTTCGAATATGATGAACAGGACGATGGTCAGACCGAATACGAACTCGCGCAGCGGGGCGATGGTAATGGCCACGCCGGTGGATGCCCCGACGTTCATGAGATACTGCGTGATATGACTCAATATTTCGCTCAACGAGACAATAAAGATTGCACCGAAAGCTGAACCGGGAATACTTCCCAGACCCCCAATGATGATCATGGCAATGAATTCAATGGATAGCCACAGATTGAAGGGTTCGGGCGTGATACTGATCATGTAAAAGGCATAGAGCGCACCGGCAAATCCTGCATAAAAGGAGCTTATGGCAAAGGAAAGCAGCTTATATCCGAAGATGGGAATTCCCATGCCCTCGGCGGCCCGGTCATTATCACGGATGGCAATAAAAGCCCGTCCGAATCTGGTACGAATTAAGTTGACGGCCATCCATGTCATAACTGCAAAACAGCCGAATATTACGAAATAAAAGGCTCGATCATTACCCAAATCGATGCCGAAGAGGGTCGTACCAATAACACTGATGCCTTCCGCACCACCGGTAAGGCCCTCCCACTGGACAAAGACGAATTCAAGGATGAACTGCCCGGCTAAGGTGGCAATGCAGAGATAGAGGTGCTTGAGACGGGCGGAAGGAATGCCGAAAATCATTCCAACCGCTGCAGTAACAAGACCTGCAGCAGGCACGGCCAAGACAAAAGGTAAGCCTGTTTTAGTTGCTAAGATAGCTCCGGCGTAAGCTCCCACACCGAAGAAGGCCCCGTGGCCAAGGGATATCTGACCCGTATATCCGATCAGGAGATTGAGGCCTATGGCGGAAATGGCATAGATACCAATGGTATTCAGCACGTAAATAATATAATCGCTAGTGATAAACGGAATAACACCGAAAAGGAGCAGAAGGCCTATGAGCATCCACAGCCTGCCAAAGTCGGTTTCGAAGATTGTGATCTCTTCCTGATATGTTTCCCTGAAATTTCCGCATGGATGAAATTGAAACTTGCGCATGTTCGCTATAACCTTTCTTTTAATAAAATCACGGAGCTGAGCGGAGC
>JAFDAP010000047.1:9011-14630 GCA_019313765.1 Deltaproteobacteria bacterium
GAGCGATTTTATTATTTCATTGAAAACCTGGTCCTCCCTCCGGGCCGTAGGCCCTATGGGCCGGAGGCTGGGTCAGGTCAGAGCAATATGGCTTTGCCTTGGATATTTGTGTCTAAAAATACAAATTCCAAGCACCAAATTACAAACAAATCTCAAATTTCCAATATTCAATGATCAAAACCGGATTTAAAAACGATCGTCCAACATCGAACTCTCAACCTCGAATTAGGGTACACCCTCGGCGTTCGATGTTCGACGTACATCTTTTTCCTGTTTGGATTTTCGAATTTTGGTCATTGGAATTTGTTTGATATTTGGGATTTGATATTTGAAATTTCAATAAGTCAATGAAACTCCAACAAAGCAAATCCCCTCTGGGGGCAACCAAAGCCTATTCCTCCCCCCGGGCCGTAGGCCCTATGGGCCGGAGGCTGAGCCAGGCTTTTTACACCCGCTCTATCTCCACCAGGCCAAAAAGCCCGTAAGGCCTTACCATCAGAATAAAGACAAGCACAATATATGGGATGACCTCTCTCAAGGATGTAGAGATATATCCTCCCGTAAAGGTCTCGAGCAAACCAATAATGATGCCGCCTATAATGGCCCCGCCAATACTGTCCAGCCCTCCCAAAATAACCACAGGGAAGACCTTGAGACCGATGGAGCTCAATTCATGAACATTGACGCCGTTGATGATGCCTAAAATAATACCGCTCATGGCACAAACCAGTGCCGCGATGGCCCATGAGAGTGCAAATACCCTTCTTACATGCACACCAAGAGAAAGGGCCGCGGGCTGGTTATCGGCCACGGATCTCATGTAGATACCCTGGGATGAATATTTAAAGAAGAAACCGAACAGGATGAGAAACAGGATCCCGATGATAAAGGATGCAACATAGACCGAGGGAATTCCAATAGAACCCCATGTAATGGAAAGACCTTCAGGCAAAAAATTGGGATAATCATGAATGTCTCCCCCGAAGATAAAAAGCAACAGTCCTTTGAACATGATCGCCAACCCCACGGTCAGCATAATCACTTCTATCAATGCTTCTCCGATCAGTGGGCGAAGAAAGAAGCGCTCAATGACAAAACCGAGAGCAAAGCTTCCTATCAGAGTGAACGCGAAAGCAAGAACAATGGGTAACCTGGCCCAGGCAACCAGGACCAGAAACAGGAATGCGCCTATGGCCATAAGCTCCCCGTGGGCAAAGTTCAGGACACTGCTCGACTTAAAAATCATGACAAAGCCGAGTGCGGAAAGCGCATAGAGAAATCCGAGTGATATCCCGTTTACTAATAGTTGAAGGAAGAATTCCATGGCCGGGTCAGTCTCCTTAAATGTTCAATATCTTAACCGTAGTCTCAATACTACCTACATGCCCATCCCGATACTTCACCTGGCCTGTTACGGCCAATTCGGTCTTGTCGGTATACATGGCATCGATCAGATCTTTGTATTGCTCGAAAACAAACATTCTCCTCACCTTGCCCGTTCTTGTGAGTTCTTCGTCATCCGCATCCAACAATTTATATAAAAGAATGATTTTGACTAATTGCATGGGTTTGGGTAACTGGCTATTTACCTCGGCAACTTCTCCCCGAATCATTTCCTCAACAGCGGACTGCTGGGAAAGGTCGGTGTAAGTGGTGTAAGGGATTTTTCGTTCCTCTGCCCAGTTCCCGACGTTTCCAAAATCTATATTGACAAAGGCGGTGAGATATTCCTGTCCCTCTCCCCAGATAACGGCCTCTTTTATATAAGGGCTGAATTTGAGCCTGGTTTCGATAAAGTCGGGTGAAAATGCCTCGCCCTCTGTTGTGCGCATGATATCCTGTTTTCGACCGATAATAAGAAGGTGCCCATCATCATCGTAATAACCGGCGTCGCCCGTATAAAACCACCCGTCTTTAAGGGCCTCAGCCGTTGCCTCAGGGTTTTCGTAATAGCCCACAAAGTTGGATTTGCTCAAAACCAGGACTTCCTGATCCTCGGTGATCTTGATTTCAGTGCGGGGCAGGGGTGTGCCCACTGTCTCCGGTTTGACCTCATCGTCGGGCTGGACCTGAAAGATGCCGCCCGTCTCTGTCAGCCCGTAGCACTGTTTCAGGTTCAATCCGTTTGCCCTGAAAAAGCGGATCACGTCAGGACTGATAGGGTGTCCTCCGGTGTAGGCGGTGCGTGCTCCAAGGCAACCTACCCGATCCAGAAGGGGCCTTGATATGATCCGTGTCGTAAGCCTTTTTAAAAGCCTGAGCCGGGCTGGTACCGGCTTTTTGTCGGATTCCAGATCTGTCACTGCTCCGCCTATTTTCTGGGCCAGGTTGTAAAGGCCGCGTTTAACAGGTCCTGAATCATTGATCTTGACCCTTATCTTGGATGCGAGATCTTCCCAGAACCTTGAAGATGTAAGGATAACGGTAGGGCCGATGTCCCTGAAATCCTCTACCGCGGTTTCAAAGGTCTCGGGAAAGTTCATGGCCATGCCGCCGGACAATGTAATGCCCATGCCCCACATCTGGTCGACGATCCAGGCAGGCGGGGTAATGGAGATCCAGTTGTCTCCAATGCCTATGGGAGCGGTCTCCAGCCACTTCCGGGCCATTTCATTGAAGTTTTCGTGGGAGAGCATGACCATTTTGGGCTCTCCCGTAGTACCGGATGTCATGAGCATCAGTGCCACATCATCCGGTTTTCCCTCCCACAGCTCCTTTATAAAAAGCTCGGGCTGCTCACTGTCCAATTCCTCGCCTAATTCAAGGAGCTGGGCAAAGCTGATCAACCAGGGATCATCCCTATAACTTCTCATG
This sequence comes from Deltaproteobacteria bacterium, assembly GCA_019313765.1. Taxonomy (GTDB): domain Bacteria; phylum Desulfobacterota; class DSM-4660; order Desulfatiglandales; family Desulfatiglandaceae; genus JAIOSR01. Next base: position 11,826 of record JAFDAP010000047.1, read on the forward strand.
CCGGTGGGATCGACATAGATTAGTCTCCGGATGTGGGGGAGTTCATCCTTACATTCGAGGACCTTGTCTACCTGTTCCTGGTCCTGGGCAAAGACATACGCAGCCTGAATACGGTTGAGCCCAAAGAGCAGATCTTTGGCCACTGCCGAGCTAAACAGGTTGACCGTTACCGCACCCAGAGATTGGGCGCCCAATTCACTGAAAAGCCATTCAGGATGATTGTCGAGGATAAGGCCGACGTTTTCTTCCCTTTTGAGACCCAGTGAAATCAGGCCCAAGGCCACAAGTTTTGTATAACGCAGATATTCCTGCCAGTTATACGTCTGCCATATGCCGTAGGCCTTTTCCCTTATGGCGATCCTGTCCGGCGCCAATCGCTCCGCCTGTCTCGATAGGATCTGAGGGAATGTGTACTCGATCAAGGATTCCAGAGTTTCCTTGTCGATACGCTCTATCTTGTGATTAGTAGCACTCATTTTTTTAATCAATTGTCGAGGTGTCTCCAAGGTAGGCCTTGATAACCTGAGGATGATTCTGGACAAAATCGGGAGATCCCTCTGCCAATTTGACCCCGAAGTCAAGCACCATTATTTTCTTGGAAATACTCATCACCACGGACATGTCATGTTCCACAAGAAGCATGGTCTGATTCCATGACTCGTTCAATTCGACCAGAAACCTGACCATGTCCTCCTTTTCCTCAAGCGTCATCCCGGCGAAGGGCTCGTCAAGCACCAAAAGCTTGGGCTCCAGCGCAAGTGCCCGGCCTAATTCAACACGCTTTCGCATGCCGTAAGGTAGAGAACCTACAAGCTGTTTCCGAAGCGATTGTATTTCGAGAAAATCGATTAATTCTTCTAAGATTTTCCGGTGACGGATTTCTTCTTTTCGAACGGACTTTGAGAAAACAGATGCCCATCCTACATTATATTTACAATGAACATGACGGGCCAGCAGCATGTTGGACAGGACCGTCATGCCCGGGAAAAGCTCGATATTTTGATAGGTCCTGCCGATCCCCATCCTGGTCAGGTGATGGGTAGAGTGGCGAGTGACGTCTTCCCCGTTAAAGTTTATCTGCCCCTCCTGCGGCTTATAATAGCCGGTGATGCAGTTTAACAGGCTGGTCTTGCCCGCCCCGTTTGGTCCGATAATGGCAACCAGTTCCCCTGTGCGTACGGTAAGATCAATATTATTGAGGGCAGTAATCCCACCGAACTTCAATTTAAGACTCTTCACCTCTAACTCGGCCCGTCTATCCTCGGGCCGGGCAGAGGCAAAGATACTCGGTTCACCTCGAAATGCCTTCATTTTAGGATCTTAACCTTTTCTTTTCCCGGACCCCAGAAGTTAGTGAGGGGTGTGTAAGTGCCGTCCTCGTTGATCTTAACGATCCTTGCTTTCCAGGAACCGCTGTGGTCGGTATTGGTGTAAGTGATATTGGGCACGAGCCCGCCGAAATCTTCATTTCGGAAGGTCTGAAGGGCCTGGTTGATGGTCTGGCTGTCAATCTTGCCGAACTTCTCGTTTGCCCTCTGGAAGGCCCTTTCCATGATCATGCCGATGACTACTCCTTCCCAGTAAGAGGCATCAAACGATGAAACGGTTTTATACCTTTTCCACAGTTCCTTCATCATTTTTATCCCCGGGGTCCCATCAACAGGAAGGCCTCCGACAAACTGCATGTGCATCCGGTCACGGATCAACCCTTTCCCGCGTTTGAAGAAGTCGGGGTCAGTGGATGTCCAGGTGCCAAAGAAGGGGACGTCGTATTTGATGCGATCAGCAGACGTGAGGGCCATAAGGATCGCTGACGGGAGACACTGCATAAAGATGTATTCCGCTCCCTTCTGCTTAAGCCTGAGGAGCTCTGTGTTGAGATCCAGGGTCTTGGGAGGAAACTGTTCGATCGAGACAATATTGATGTTATTTTTGGCGGCATATTCCTTGCTTGCGCCGTGAATAGATTTCCCGTAAGCATTGTTGTAGGTGAGGAGACCGACTTTGGGGGCTGCACTCCCCTTATGGATATTCTTGATATATTCCAGCACGGCATAGCTGTCCATGGTATAAGCGCCGTAAGGAAGATATGCGTAATCAACGGGCGGTTTGAGGATCCCCTGATATGTGGAGAAATTGATGTTTGGTGTCTTGTATTTCTGGATGATGGGTTTTGCCATGATACCCGAACCGGCGTCCCAGGTAGCAATGATGTCCATCTTATCTGCGGTACAGAACTTTTTGACAAATTTAATGGCTTCAGGGACTTTGTAGGCGTGATCAACTATGGTTAAATTGACTTTATTCCCGCCAACTCCACCTTTTACCTCGTTGACATAACGGAAGTAGTCCTGGAGCCCTTTGGCGTGGAATTGACCCCACGTAGAGGCCGGCCCCGTCAGGTTGATAACAGCTCCGACCTTAATATCTTTTGCCGAAACTCCAGAGACAACGCCTGTTGTGATAAGTCCTGCTATCGCTATTACGAATACTGCCGTCATAAAAATCTTACGCATGATTTTTCCTCCTTAGATTAAATTTTTAGGTTAATTTGTCTCGTCTCAAGCCTCCAATCCCGCTTAAAGTTTCCCTCAAACTCCTCGACTATTAAAATTGAATGCTTGAATCTAATGCATTTTTTTGCTTTTTGTCAAGGATTATCCTTATAATTGAAGTTTAAAAAATGGTTGCTGAAAAATCTTGACACAGCCTTTTTGGGGTGCTATCTGTTCTTGTGAATGAATAGTCATTCATAAATGAGCTAATGAACTTAGGGGCTTCGCCCCAATTGGAATGTTGGAATGA